>CACXGS010000315.1 GCA_902767195.1 uncultured Lachnospiraceae bacterium
ATCATGGCTTACATCTCCTTTTTAAATAATAAAAAACGCCCCTGACAGAGATCTGTTCTCTGTCAAGGACGAACAAAAACAATTATCCGCGGTGCCACCTTGATTCACGGTATGACCCGTGCACTTAGCAGGATACCTACATATCCCCGGCAAATGACGTCTGCCTGCAACGTCGCAGAATACTCTGTGAAAATCACATTTGACTGCGCCCTCAGCGGTCCATTTGACAACTTGTTTCTCACCTGGTTCTCAGCATCGCAGGCTCTCTGTAAAGGCATCATTGCCGTTATCTCCGCTTCATCGGTTTGATTCATTAAATTTTTTATATTATAAAACGTATATTTATGCTTGTCAACAGATAATTATTAACGCCACGCACTCCACATGGCCCGTTCCGGGGAACATATCAACCGGCTGGATTTTCCTGGCCCGGTAGCCGTGGCCGGTCAGATATGCCAGGTCTCGCTTCAAGGTCTCCGGATTACATGATATATACACCACCTTCTCCGGCTTCAGCCTGAGAAGACAGTCCAGAAACTTCCGGCTGGCACCCGCCCGGGGTGGATCCATGAATACCACATCGTACTTCTGCGATGCGGCCGCCGCCTTCACCATGAAATCTCCGGCATCATCACAGACAAACCGAATATTCTTTATTTTGTTACCCCTGGCATTGGCGATGGCGTCCTTTACCGCGTCCCGATTAAGCTCCACGCCGGTCACTTCACCCGCATAATCTGCGGCGATCATGCCGATGGTCCCGATCCCGCTGTAGGCATCAATCACTTTTTCCCCGCCGGTCAGAGCGGCATATTCCATCGCTTTCCCGTAAAGGACCTCCGTCTGGACCGGATTTACCTGATAAAATGATTTGGCAGAGATGCGGAAAAGCTTGCCGCAAAGCCGGTCCTCTATAAATCCCTTACCGTACAGGATCTGCTGTTTCTCTCCCAGGACCATGCTGGTCCTCCGGTTATTAATATTCATGATGATGGATGTGATCTCCGGATGCTTCTTTCGAAGGGCTTTCACAAAATTATTCTTTCCCGGGAAAATGTTGTCGGCAGTTACCAGGACCACCAGAATCTGGCCGGTTGTATGTCCGGTCCGTATCAGGATGTGCCTCAGGAATCCATAGCCGGTATCTTCATTATAGGGTTTCATCTTAAAAGACTTCATCAGGCCGGTGATGGTATTCATAATCTCATCGGCCTTTCTGTCCTCAATCAGGCACTCATCCACCCGGATTACCCGGTGGGTCCCCTCCGCGTAAATTCCCGTGTAACAGTTTCCTTTCCGGTCGCCCGTCACAACCCCATGAACTTTATTACGGTAATAGAGAGGCTGGTCCATACCGATGATGGGCTCTACCTTACAAAAAGAAGCCAGCAGACTGCTGGCTTCTTTTTGTTTCATCTCTAATTCTTTCCGATAGTCCATGGAGAGATAACGACAGCCTCCGCAACGTTTCACATATGGACATTGTCGCTTCATAAATGTCTCTCTCCTGTTTATGTTATTCTACCTCGGAAGTACAGTGAGGACAGCGGGTTGCCTCGATATCAATCTCAGACTTGCAATAAGGACATGTCTTCGTTGTGATAACCTCTTCTACTTCCGCATCGTTAGCGACTACAGCTTTTGCCTTGTTAAAAGCTTTAATCACACTGAAAAGAACAAATGCAATGATCAGAAAGTTGATAACTGCTGAAATCAGATTACCCGCCATGATGGGTCCCCACTTAATCTCCTTGAAATTAAGTCCTCCGGTGGGAATCGCAATAATGGGCATGATGACATCTTCCACCAGGGAAGTAACAATCGCCGAGAAGGCTCCGCCGATGATTACACCGACAGCCATGTCCATTACGTTGCCTTTTGAAATAAACTCTTTGAATTCCTTGATAAACTCTTTCATAATACCATTCCTTTCTGTCAATAATTTTTAATCGTCACTGGTATCATAGTATTCTCTGGAAAATGGAATGTCAAGAGTTTATCGCAAAAATTTCGTTATTATTTCGTAAGGTTCTTCAGGTTTTATTAATTATCAACAATTTTATCCTTAGTCCTGAGCCAGGAGATCTTTTTCGCCCTTGCTCCATACCATAATGGCATTCAGGCAGTTCAGCCATCCGGCGTAGAGTCTCTCTCTCTGTTTTGCATCCATCTCAGGCTTGAATACTCTGTCAACCTTTCTGGCTGCGATAATCTCATCCATGTTCTTCCAGTATCCAACCTGAAGACCTGCGATGTAAGCTGCGCCTGCTGCTGTTGTCTCAACATTGGTCGGACGCTCTACATCAATACCATTGATATCTGCTACGAACTGAGACATCAGGTCGTTGTGGGCAGCACCACCGTCGATACAGAGAACCTTCATCGGCTCACCCAGATCGCCGCCTACGGAATCAACCATGTCTCTGGTCTGATATCCCAGGGAATCCAGGGCAGCACGGATAATATCATTCTTGTTGGCTCCACGGGACATACCCATGATCATTCCTCTTGCGTAAGCATCCCAGTTGGGAGCACCCAGACCGGAGAAGCAGGGAACAAAATATACGGTTCCCAGAGGAAGTGTGGACTTCTTAGCGAAGTACTCGGAATCCGGGGACTCCTCGATACAGTCGAGCTCGTCACGGAGCCACTGAATGGTGGAACCTGCATTGAATACAACACCCTCAAGCAGGTACTGAATCTCGTCACCGATCTTCCATCCGATGGTGGTCAGCAGTCCGCTCTTGGAATCAACCGGCTCATCGCCACAGTTAACATCAAATACACCGGCGGTACCGAAGGTCATCTTTCCTTCACCCTTGTTGAAGCAGCACTGTCCGAATGTAGCAGCCATCTGATCACCGAGAATACCTCTGATCGGAACAGCAGCTCCACCGAATGCTTCAGGTGTGCATGTCACACCAAAATCTCCGCCACTGTCTCTTACTTCCGGACACATGGACTTAGGAATGTTAAAGAGCTTCAGCAGTTCCTCATCCCACTCAAGAGTATGGATATTGTAAAGGGATGTTCTGGAGGCGTTGGAAGGATCTGTTGCATGAACCTTTCCGCCGGTCAGATTCCACAGGATCCAGGTATCAATATTACCAAATACCAGCTCCCCGGCTTCTGCTCTCTCTCTTGCTCCTTCTACATTGTCCAGGATCCACATGATCTTGCCTGCGGAGAACTCCGGATCCACTACAAGACCTGTCTTATCCTTGATCATCTGCTCATAACCATTCTCCTTCAGCCAGTCACAGTGACCTGCCGTTCTTCTGTCACCCCATACGATGTCACGATATACAGGGTCGCCGGTCTTTC
This sequence comes from uncultured Lachnospiraceae bacterium, assembly GCA_902767195.1. The sequence continues at coordinate 3,325 of CACXGS010000315.1, forward strand.
TGTCCCATACAACACTGGTCTCACGCTGGTTGGTGATACCGATGGCCGCAATCTGTTCCGGCTTGATGTTTTCTCTGCCCATAGCTCTTCTCATAACCTCAAGAGTTGTGGTCCAGATCTCGATGGGATTCTGCTCCAGCCAGCCCGGCTTCGGATAATACTGATTGAACTCATTCTGTGAAACACTTACGATCTCTCCGCTATGATCAAAGACAACGGCACGTGCACTGGTAGTTCCCTCATCAATCGTCATAATATACTTGTCCATAATACCCTCCTCAATACATGAATAAATAATAATAGTCTGATAACAGTACCTGAATATATTATACATTCTCACAATAGCTCCAACAATAGCGAAAATATTTTCACAAAAGAAAGGCCAAAAGGTACCGTGTTCCTTTAGGTACACGGTTCTCTTTTGGCCTCTCTTTTTGCCATCCCCGTTTTTTATCTCTTTATTGTCGGCCTCATGGGCACTACCATCACTCTGTTTGCCAGCATGGTAAATATCGGTATAGAAAGAAACAATGTCACTACCAATGAGAAAGGTACGGTATTCCATATGCCGAAGAAGGGCGGAATCATCAACAGCCCCCACCTGAAGTCAAGCAGGGTCATGATAATTGCCAGTAAAAACGGATGGAATACGAATACTCCCAGTGTCTGCTGACCGATCTTGGATAGAAGTCCGAAAGGTGTTCTCTCCGGGGTCAATATGACGATAGCTGCGCTCACCAGCATGGACAGCGGATAGTAGAGGAGCCTGCACAGCCAGCCGTAGGAAGTAAAATATTTCAGCTCATAGAAGGAATTCCTTCCGGTAAACAGGGGCCGGAGCCAATAGATTTCCTCCCCAAAACGGATTACCACAAAGAGGGCTGCACCGACGATCACCAGGGATATGATCTTAAGCAGAGGCTTTCTGGCATAAGCTTCAATTGTCTCCCGATTCATGATATATCCCAGATAGTAGAAGGGATAAAAGACAAAGACTCTCGACAGTGCCAGAAAATCTCCAATCTGTGCATTATATCCGGCAAAGCATGCCAGAAATATGCTGACCGTCAGAACATAATTGGGAGCGACCCTTTTGATCAGCATAGTGACACCCATATATATTCCCAGGACCATCATAAACCAGGGCACTGTTCTCTCTGTCAGGAACAGAATATTATAATTATGACTCACCTGTGCTGTATACAGGAAGAAGCCCGCCTTCATCACCATGTAAAGAACAAAATAACCCAGAATCTTATCGATCCGGGACCTGTTGATGGCTTTCTTGGCAAACAGCCCGGAAACAAAAATAAACAGCGGCATATGATAGATATAGATAAAGAAATAGACTTTCCTCATCTCCTCAAAATCAAGGGTATAGACATCCGCTATATGCCCGAACACCACACAAAAGATCAGAAAAGCTTTCAGGTTGTCCCATTTCTGAATTCGTTTCAGTGCCCGCCGACTCCTGCGTACTGTTAATTCTGCCCTTTCGGGTCTCGGTGTTTCCTGTGTCTCCTGCACTTGAATATCCATTGTCTGAAATCTCCATCTTGTGTTTATTTACGCTCCACCCTGTTAAGAAGAGCCACTGTTTCCGTATGTATCGAATGACAGAACTGATCGACAACTGCCACTTTCTCCAATCTGTAATCCTTCTCGCAGAGAATCTTAAGATCCCTGGCCAAAGTCCCCGGATCACAACTTACATATACAATGCGCGCCGGAACCGCGGCAAGCATGGTGTTTAGAAGAACCCGGTCGCATCCTTTCCGGGGAGGATCGACAACGATGAGCTCCGGACGGTTCCCGCTTCTCTCGTATTCCCGGGGCACCACTTCCTCTGCCTTTCCCTGATAAAAGACGGCATTATCTATCCCGTTGATCCGGGCATTACACCGGGCATTCTCCACTGCCTGAGGGACAATCTCCACCCCGTAAACATACTCTGCTTTTCTTGCCAGGAACAAAGAAATGGTTCCGATTCCGCAGTAAAGATCCCAGACCGTCTCCTTCCCGGTGAGGGAAGCATAATCGAGCACCTTCTCATAAAGCACCCTGGTCTGGACCGGATTCACCTGATAAAAGGAAAGAGGACCGATCCGGTAGCGGATCTCTCCGATACAGTCTTCTATATAATCGGTTCCCCAGACAGTCTCACAGACGTCCCCCAGGATCCGGTTGCCCTTTCTGGTATTTGTATTTATTATAATCGATGTCATACCGGAAATGTCCGACAGTCTCTGAATCAGTTCAGGAAGCCCTGCCACATCTCCTCTTCTTCCATTTATAACAAGGCAGGTCATGATCTGACCTGTCCCAAACCCGCTGCGGATAAAAATATGGCGCAGCAGACCTTTTCCTGTCTTTTCGTCATAAGCCGGAATGTGATACCGGTCCATATGATCAAGAATGATCTCCAGGATCCGCCGGTTCTCCTCCCGCTGAATAGGACAGTCCGTATTGGGAATAATGGAATGGGTCCTCCCGGCATAGAATCCTGCCACCGGATTCCCTTCCTTATCATACCCTACGGGATACTGACCTTTATTACGATAATGCCAGGGTTCCTGCATGCCGCAAACTTCCTCGATCAGATTCTCTGCGTCATTAAACCCTCCGATTCTCTTCAGGCAGGAAACCACCTGATTCTTCTTAAAATCCAGCTGGGCACTGTAATCGAGCTGCTGGATCCTGCATCCTCCACACTGCCTGGCCACCGGACAGCGGGGTTCCACTCTGAGGGGCGAGGAACGAAGAATCTCAATGATCCGGGCATAACCGTAGTTTTTCTTCACTTTGGTAACGCCGGCCCGAACCAGATCTCCGATCACTGCGTCTTTC
>CACXGS010000316.1 GCA_902767195.1 uncultured Lachnospiraceae bacterium
GCTGTCCCGAAAAGGGCAGCCGGCATTTTATTCATTGTGTTTCACTTTTTGACTCGCCTGACCTTATTTTTTGATCAGCAGGGACTTACCTGTCATCTCGGCAGGCTGCTCCATTCCCATGACCTCGATGAGAGTAGGAACGATATCACAGAGTCTGCCGCCCTCGGCTAAGGTGTAAGCCGGGTCGTAGTTATAAAGAATGAAAGGTACCTGGTTTGTGGTGTGAGCGGTATGAGGCTGGCCGGTCTCATAGTTGATCATCTGCTCAGCATTACCATGGTCTGCGCAGATAAAGAGAACGCCATCTGTCTCCTTCACTGCCTCCACTGCGCTGCCCACACACTGGTCAACCGTCTCAACTGCCTTGATCGCTGCATCGATCACGCCGGTATGCCCAACCATATCCGGGTTGGCAAAGTTGATCACGATCACATCATACTCACCGGAACGGATCGCTGCGTTCAGCTTCTCGCTTACTTCCGGTGCGCTCATCTCGGGCTGCAGGTCATAGGTTGCCACTGCAGGGGAGTTAACAAGGATACGGTCCTCTCCTTCGTTCGGCTCTTCCAGTCCGCCGTTGAAGAAGAAGGTTACGTGAGCGTACTTCTCTGTCTCAGCCAGACGGAGCTGCTTTAATCCCTTCTTTGCCAGGAACTCACCGAAGGTGTTGGTGATCTCTTCTTTCTTGAAGGCTACAAACTTATTCGGGATATTCTCGTCATAGTCCTTAAAGCAGACATAGGTAAGGGGCATATAGCCGTTCGGCCGCTTCAGGTACTTCATATTCTTGGTTGTGATCTTCTCGCCTTCCTTGATCTCGAAAGCATCATCACCGAAGCAGAATGCTCTTGTGATCTCACGGGCCCGGTCAGGACGGAAGTTGAAGAAAATGACGGAATCGTTCGCCTTCACGGTTGCCAGCGGAGTTCCGTCTTCCCCGGTGATCACGGTCGGAACCACGAACTCGTCTGTAACACCTTCATCATAAGAATCCTGCATAGCCTTAATGCAGTCATCCGCCTTATTGCCTTCGCCTAAAACAAGGGCATCATAAGCCTTCTGGATGCGGTCCCAGTTGTTATCCCTGTCCATCGCATAGTAGCGGCCATGGAGGGAAGCAACTTTACCTACACCGATCTCTGCTGCCTTGTCAACCAGTTCCTGAAGATATCCTTTGCCAGATGCCGGAGGAGTATCACGGCCATCGAAGAAAGGATGCAGATATACATTCTCAAAGTTCTCTCTCTTACAGAGCTCAAGGATCGCATAGAGATGGGTGTTATGGCTGTGTACGCCGCCATCGGAAAGCAGACCCCAGAGATGAAGATCGGAGTTGTTCTCTTTACAGTTATTGATCGCGCGGAGAAGTTCCTCATTCTTAAAGAACTCGCCGTCCTTGATATACTTTGTGATCAGAGTAAGATCCTGGTAAATGATACGGCCGGAACCGATGTTCATATGTCCAACCTCGGAGTTGCCCATCTGTCCGTCGGGAAGGCCAACAAAACTTCCGGATGCATTGCCCGGTGCAAACGGATAATCCTTCTTCAGCATGTCCATGACAGGCGTGTTCGCAGAGTAGATCGCGTTCCCCTCTGTCTTATCACTGAGTCCGTAACCGTCAAGTACCATAAGTACAACTGGTTTCTGTGCCATATGTAGTCTCCTTTTCTTATATCATGTTAGTGTTAGTATTTTTCTATTCTATGATATCATACTTTTATTTATTTTCAATCATTTCATGATGAAATTAAGGGGGGATCCTGTACAATTTACCAAAGTTTTATTTTGGTGCAAAACGATTATTTTCTTCGTCGTAAACATAGCCGGCCGCCTCCAGCTTCTGCCGGATCTCCTCTTCTTCCACCATGTAGGCGCCGGCAAAAGAGGCCAGCGAATCATAGTGATCTCTCAGCTGGGTGTTCACAAAACTCATGAGCATGATCGGATCTTTGGGTAATGCCATGATAAGTCTCCCTTCTTCTATTATTTAAGAGCCCGGATCAGTTCCTGGATCGCCGCTGCATCCGAGGGGCTGACCGTGACCTTCACTCTTCCGGTATTCTGGCCCGGCCTGGTAACCAGGAGCTCCAGCTCCGTGCCCGGCTCCAGTCCCTGGCCGAAAGTTTTGCCCAGATAATCAAGGGCTTTGGGATGATTTCTTTTCAGAACACTGAAAACTTCTTTTAATTTAAGTATCGCTGTCGGGTTCATATTTATCCTCTTTTCTTTTTTCACGTCAATGATCCTGTGATACCATCATAAGATTTTTCATAAGAAAATACAAGCATTACCGCCATTTTTGTGCTATACTAAAAAACGTTTCACTTGTTCTTTATCATGAAGGAGGACCCTAGAATGGACTATCGCAAAGAATCCCTGAAAATGCATTATAAATTAAAAGGTAAAATAGAGATGATCTCCCGGGCACCGGTAGATTCCGAGGAAGCGCTCAGTCTGGCCTACACACCCGGTGTAGCAGAACCCTGTCTGGAGATCAAGGAGGATGTCAGCAAAAGTTATGAACTGACCAGGCGCTGGAACACCGTTGCGGTAGTCACCGACGGTACTGCCGTACTCGGTCTGGGAGATATCGGGCCGGAGGCAGGCATGCCGGTCATGGAAGGAAAATGTGTGCTCTTTAAGGAATTCGGCGGCGTCGATGCGATCCCGCTCTGTGTCCGCACGCATGATGTGGATGAGATCGTCCGTACCGTAGAACTGCTTGCCGGA
>CACXGS010000317.1 GCA_902767195.1 uncultured Lachnospiraceae bacterium
CGAATACTTGGGTTCCGGGATATAAACAAATCGTTCGTGAATATCCCGGAACCCTCAGTCGTAGTTGGCAATTAGCTCGTCGGTAGTGGGCAACGCCGGAGCGTCGGAATCCAACGGCCTGTCTATTGGGGTCTGCGACACAGTTCAACTCGCTAACCCCCTATTTGCAGAAAAGTTGCGTTCCCCATTAAAATGTGTTAGAATACCCCCAGTCAGAATGTCTAGTCTATTTTCTGTTCACATATTTATTCCCCCAATTACCGAATATATAACAGTTGATCATCAGACGCATCGCCCAGGTGGGTATCGCGTTTATTAATATATTTTTGAGGTTTATTCTATGAATTTTGAAGAAATGAAATTAAAGGAGCTCCGGGAGTATGCCAAAGAGCAGGGAATCCGGGGTATCAGTACCATGAAGAAAGAGGACCTGATCCATCTGCTTGAGGATCAGGAAAAGGCGGCAGAAACCGCAGAAGCAGAAAGTACCGTGGAGGCGGAGAAGAAGGAACCGGCTATGACAGAGGATTTGCCGGCTGAAAGAGCAGAGCCTGCGGAAGAGATTCCGGTGGTTCCCGAGGAAGAGCCGGGAACTCAGCGGGCTGGAGGACAAAGGAAGAACCAGCGGAAAGGAGATCTGGCCAGCCTGGACAGCGGTGATAAAGCCTATGGAATCCTGGAAGTGATCCAGTCCGAGGGCTTCGGATTCATCCGTTGTGAGAATTACCTTTCAGGAGATAATGATGTTTATGTATCTCCGTCCCAGATCCGCAAATTTAATCTGAAAACAGGGGATATGCTGGAAGGAAAGATCCGGGTTAAGAGGGAGAACGAAAGATACAGCGCCCTCCTTTTTACGGAATCTGTTAATGGCTACAATCCCTACGAAGCCAAGAAACGGCCGAATTTTGAGAACCTTACCCCCATTTTCCCGGATGAAAGAATCCGCCTGGAATACCCGGGATGTCCGGTATCCATGAGAATGGTAGACCTCCTGTCTCCCATCGGAAAAGGGCAGAGGGGAATGATCGTCTCTCAGCCGAAAACAGGTAAAACTACCTTATTAAAGCAGATTGCCAAAAGCATCACCAGGAATCAGCCGGAGATGAAAGTAATTGTTCTTCTGATCGACGAGAGGCCGGAGGAGGTCACCGATATCAGGGAGTCCATTGAGGGTCCCAATGCTGAGGTAATCTACTCCACCTTTGATGAGAATCCGGAACATCACAAGAGAGTATCGGAAATGGTTCTGGAGCGCGCCAGGAGACTGGTGGAACACAAGGAAGATGTGGTTATTCTTCTGGACAGTATCACCAGGCTGTCCAGGGCTTACAATTTACTGGTGCCGCCCAGTGGCCGGACTCTTTCCGGCGGTCTGGATCCCACTGCTTTATACCAGCCCAAAAAGTTCTTCGGAGCAGCAAGGAATATGAGGGAGGGCGGAAGTCTGACCATCCTGGCCACGGCTCTGGTGGAGACCGGAAGCAAAATGGATGACGTGGTCTTTGAGGAATTCAAGGGTACCGGCAATATGGAGCTGGTACTGGAAAGAAAACTGGCAGAGCGGCGGATCTTCCCGGCGATCAATATACAGAGATCGGGAACCAGGAGAGAGGATCTTCTTCTGTCTGTAAAGGAGAGGGAGATTGTCTACGGCCTCCACCGGGAGATGACCGGTGTCCGGGCTGACGAGAACATGCTGCAGATTCTGGACCTTTTTAAACGAACCAAGACCAATGAAGACTTTATCCGGGTTATGGAACAGACCCTGAAAAAATAAAGCAGGAGGACATCATATGCTGAAACAATATCTTATCGTTTTTCTTGTATCCATGGTACCGCTGATTGAACTTAGAGGTGCCATACCCATTGCGGCAGGCATGGGGCTGCCTATTCTTCCTTCCTATATCATTGCGGTTATTGGAAATATGCTTCCGGTACCTGTGATCTATCTGTTTGCCATGAAAGTGCTGGAAGTCGGGTGCAGACTGGAGGGACCGGCCGGATCTTTCTGCCGCTATTGTGTGGAGAAGGGAAAGAAGGGCGGAGAGAGGCTGACGGCAAAGGCAGGGCGAGGACTTTTCCTGGCGCTGATGCTCTTTGTAGGAATACCCCTGCCCGGGACCGGCGCATGGACCGGTACCCTGGCGGCAAGTATACTGAAGATGGATTTCAAATCCAGCGTTCTGGCTGCTATGTGCGGTGTTCTCCTGGCAGGAGTCATCATGATGACAGCCAGTCATCTCGGCTTCTCCCTGATTCGTTAAAGAACCGGGGGAAGAACCGGCTGTTACGAGGGATCTTTCTGAGCAGTCTTATTACAGGCCGCCTTTTTTGAAAAGATACAGCCACAGTAATCCTGCCGGTAAAGATCATATTGGCGTGACAATTCTATGGAGCGGAGATAACCGCTCCTTTTTTTAAAATCAGAGGGAAGATGGGGGACACCATACTCCCCGGCCAGTCTCTGGCCGATCTCGTTGATCCATTCCGCATTCTTGTGGGGGCTGATGGACAGGGTGGTGGTGAAATAATCTGCTCCCAGTTCGGCTGCTTTGGCAGCGGCCTCCCGCATCCGCAGTTCATAGCAGTGATAACATCGCTGACTGCGCTCCGGAAGGTCTTCCATTCCTTCTGCCATGGTAAAAAAGAGGGAGGGGTCATAATCCCCTTCGATAAATCGGACCCGGTCACTGTAACCGGCATCCCGGATCAGACGTTGAAGTTCCCGGATTCTTTTTAAGTATTCTGTCTCCGGCGTAATGTTGGGATTATAGAATAAGACCGTAATATCAAAGTACTCTGTCAGATATTCTAAAACATAACTGCTGCAGGGAGCGCAGCAGACATGGAGGAGAAGCACCGGTTTCGGACCGGTCCTGTCGAGATTCTCGAGGAGAGTATCCAGTTGTTTCTGGTAATTGATTTTTGTCATAGTAATAACCTGCCGTATTTTAGATAACACATTATCAACACATATTCGCTGTATTATAGAGTTCTATGGTATAATAATAGCAGAAAATAACCTGTATGAATATAATTTTAAGAGGAGGGTACAATATGAAAGTCTGCCTGTTAAATGATTCCTTTCCTCCTATTATTGATGGAGTGGCTAATGTTGTTTTAAACTATGCCAATCATCTGACAAGAGACCACCGGTCGCTCATCATGGTCGGGACACCCCGCTATCCCAATATCGATTACGGAGTACATCCCTTTCCGGTGGTGGCATACAGCAGCCTGAATATCGGGAAGCTGGTGGAAGGTTACCGGGCCGGGAATCCATTCCACGAGAAAAGTATGATCGCCATGTCCCATTTTCAACCGGAGATTATCCATACTCACTGTCCGGCAATGTCCTCAGTAATGGGGAGGATTCTAAGAGATGTGACAGGGGCTCCTCTGATTTTTACTTATCATACGAAATTTGACGTGGATATCAAACGGTCGGTGAAATCGGATTTCCTGGTGAAGCAGGCCGTTAAGCTTATGCTGTCCAACATCGAGCCCTGTGATGAAGTATGGGTGGTCAGCCGAGGAGCGGGAGAGAACCTCACCGGCCTGGGTTACACCGGCGAGTGGTTTGTCATGCCCAACGGGGTGGATTTTGCGAAAGGCGGGGTCAGTGATGAAGCGGTCCGTGAAGCGACCAAAGACTATGACCTGCCGGAGGATATCCCGGTTTACCTTTTTGTAGGCCGCCTGATGAATTATAAAGGGCTTCCCATTATTCTGGATGCTTTAAAAATTTTAGCGGATGAGGGAAAAGATTTCCGGATGGTATTTGTGGGTAAAGGGGACGATGAAGAGTCTGTTAAGGAGAAAGCCAGAGAGCTAGGTTTAATGGATAACCCTTCTGCTCCGGACAAATGCATTTTCACCGGGCCGATCTATGACAGAAATGAGCTCCGGGCCTGGAACACAAGAGCAGATCTGTTCTTTTTCATGTCAACTTACGACACCAATGGTCTGGTGGTTCGGGAAGCGGCGGCCTGCGGGCTGGCCAGTGTCCTGGTGGAGGGCTCCTGTGCCGCGGAGGATATCACTGACGGACGGAATGGTTTTATGGTGGAAGAAAATGCAGAATCCCTGGCGGCATTTCTCCTGGAGAACGGAGACAATCTGGAACTCCTGCGTCAGACGGGACAGCACGCCATGGAGGAGATCTACAAATCCTGGGAAGATTGTGTGGCTCTGGCATATGATCGCTATCAGTATGTTCTGGATAAGAAAAAGGCAGGACTGCTTCCGAGCAAAAAGAACGATATCTCCGGGAAGATTCTGAAGAGAATGTCCCATGACTTTCAGGAGAGAGAACGGATCAGGACCCTCAGCAAAGCCTTTTTCCAGAACATAAATGAGAAAGCAGACAGCATGAGGGACAATATTTCGGATTTGAGTTCAACGGTTTCGGATTGGATCGAAGACTGGTACAAAATGGACCAGTGATATAGGAGAAAGGAGATAAAGACCATGAAGTTTACAAAAATGCATGGGATCGGGAATGACTATGTTTACGTGAATTGCTTTGAGGAAACCGTCGAAAAGCCGGCAGAAATGGCCAGGTTTGTCAGTAACCGGAATTATGGTGTGGGTTCCGACGGCCTGATTCTGATCTGTCCTTCAGATCAGGCGGATTTTCGTATGGATATGTATAACGCAGACGGTTCCCAGGCGGAAATGTGCGGCAACGGGATCCGGTGTGTGGGAAAATATGTCTATGATTACGGCCTGACAGATAAAGAGGAAATTACTGTGGAGACTCTGGCGGGAATCAAGCATCTGAAGCTTTTGATACGGGATGGCCAGGTGGATCGGGTAGAAGTGAATATGGGGTCCCCGATTCTTAATCCGGCCAGAATCCCGGTAAAAACGACACTGAATCCGCCGGTTAATGTCCCGGTTGAGGTCCTGGGAAAAACCTATAAAGCTACATGTGTGTCCATGGGCAATCCCCATGCTATTATAGTGATGGACCATGTAAGAGATCTGGATCTGGAGACAATCGGTCCCTTATTCGAAAACCATACCATGTTCCCGAAACGTGTCAACACGGAATTCATCCGGGTGATTGACCGCCATACTGTGGATATGAGAGTGTGGGAAAGAGGGGCAGGAGAGACCCTTGCCTGCGGAACCGGAGCCTGTGCTGTGGCTGTTGCCTGTGTTCTGAATGACCTGACGGATACGGAGATAACGGTTCATCTTTTGGGCGGAGATCTGGATATCCGCTGGGACCAGCAGGAGAATTGTGTTTATATGACCGGATCGGCAACGATTGTTTTTGACGGGGACCTGAAATAAGAGGAATCGGATTACAAAACTTTTGTAATTTATGAATAATGTTTTAATTTTTATAGTATTTTGAGATTTTTTGCAGATTATGTGATATATTCATAATGATGTTTTAGTTTGTTATTTTATCAAATAGTCTGTTTTATCTTTGTTTTGTCCGGCGACGATCCAGAATCACTCCGGAAGCCCGGAAAACAGGGGTTCAATGAAAGATATGACCAAAGAGGCAAGTTTAGGAGGATATCAATGTTTGGCAGACGCAAAAAGTCACAGAATACAGATGAGTCCATCTTACAGTCCAGTAATCTGATCGAGAATCTGGAAGAGACGGATGACCTGGAAGAGGTAGAGAGTTCTTATGTCGACTTGGAAGATCTTCCTGATGATAATTCGGAGGAGGATCTTCTGGAAGAGGATATTCTTGTTGAGGTAGGAAGTCAGTCCGCACAGGAAGAAGAGGAAGAGGAGCCGGAGAAAGAACCCAGAAGATGGGGATTCTTCGGCCTTTTTGGGAGGAAGAAGAAAAAGGTCCAGCTCTATGAGGAAGAGGAATCCGAAGAAGAGGACTACGA
>CACXGS010000318.1 GCA_902767195.1 uncultured Lachnospiraceae bacterium
CTCAAAGCCTAGATAATTAGCGCCTATTCGGAATACCGAAGCAGCAAATCCTGACATCCGGATACTGTCACAACTGCGTCTGATGTGGGGCCAGTCAATTTGACCGGCATATTTTTTTGAAAACATACCGATGTCACATACCTGACGAACACCAACGCCGCTATGCAGGAAATGCTTATAAGCGTGACAGATTAAATATAATAAATGATCTGTCGGCGCGAGAGTTCGTATAGAAACACCTTCGATCGTCACATCTTCTGTTCGTTCAGAAGCACCGATAAAAAGACGGTTACAGTCTCCGTATGCCTCAGAATCTGCAGGAAAGAAACTTAAATGTAATTCAATCCGAAGATCCTGACCGGTATAAGTGATCTCGTGCAGGGATGGATCCGGATTGACGAGATCGCATTTCAGACCGAAAGAGAGCAGTGCTTCATGCGTGGCAGGGAATTCTTCCGGTGCAATAAGCAGATCCTCATCGTTTGATGGTCTCTGATCCGGATCGGGATAGAGAGAGCGGCAGATCAATCCTTTCAGTACGACCGGATGCAGGCGTCGTTCAATGAGCTGCTGGTATAACCGTAGAAATACAATCGTCCGAATTGTTTGCTGTGCATAAATCCGAACGGTCCGGCCCAGCATTTCATCCTGCAGGGCGGGAGGTATTTCTTCTGTTTGACAAGCAGTGTCAACAACTAAAGGAAGCACATGATGCCGGTTAGCCAGAAAAAAAAGCTCTCTCCAGTCGATGTCTGTCAGAGGAACGGGATTACTGTCGTGCAGTGCGGCACGGAGCAGAGCCATAAACGCATTCCATGTATTGTTGGTATCTGTCACTTGTTTGTTTGCCATTTCCGAATTCTTGATTTGAATTTCCCGATTTGTCTTAGTGCCCTAAGAAGAATGCCGCGCACGGGAAAGAGCATCATCCATATGGAAAATACAAATCTCCACCATGGGCTGTTGCAGTCGATGGTTTTTCCTTTTCTCACAATACGGATGACTTTGGCTTTTACGCACTCTTTGGGAAACCAACCGTCACGGAAGCAGTTGCCGTCGCCGGTAGTTTCGAAGGAGTCTTCCTTAAGACCGGTAATTCTGTGGAGCATATAGTTAGTCATCGGTGTCTGCAGCAGGACTATATCACCCACTCTGAGCAGATCAGGAACACCGGCTTCAACGATGACAGAGTCTCTTCCGTGACAAATAAACGGCCACATGCTCATGCCTGTGACCGTAAATAATGCTTTTCTGCCCAAAGCCAGCTGTTCCTCTATTGCAGCAAACAAATCCTTAGACGGTAGTTGTTCCTGCAGTTGTTCGGAAAATTTATCCTGTCCCATTTTCTCTGCGCACTTATTAATATTTATATTTCACGCAGTGCTTGTTCCAGAACCTCGACAGCTTCTGCATCAGGTCTGCAGTAAAGGTGATAAACAGGGATTCTTTGTAAAAAATCATCAATAAAATCAAGCGCCTTCTCGGTCAGCTCTCTATTCCAATGAGGATAAAGCAGAGAAGGCATTACAGCTTCAAATGCATCCAGATCTTCAAGCCTTTCCACGCGGTTTTCTTCGGATTGCGAAAGTGTTATAAAAGCGGATAAAGGAACACTGCGGTTGATCTGTTCACCGCTTGTCCCTGACCACGGAAGACTGAATCCGATCCACCGATCATCTTCTAAACAGCAGGAAGCCCTGTCGCCGTTAAGGATAAGAGCCTGTTTGCGATCACGCCATAATCTGGCGTGAGTGCTTTTTCCGATACCGGAGGGAGCGGAAAAAATAAATCCTCGCCCCATATACTCCATTAATACACCATGCAGTGTAATGACGTCATGTTTGAGAAAAACGATCGGCATCAGAAAACCGAGCAGTTCAAACGGGAGTGAGCCGGAAGTATGACTGTCATCAAAAAGCAATTCTATTTGATCATATTTTGAAGACATCCAAAATCGCACAAATACTTCACGACTTGATGAAAACTGTTCCGTCTCCGGCAGGTCGGCAGTTTCAATGTTTCCTGCGCGATAGTATTCCCACAGGGAGTCATTATTGTTATTCAAAAATGTCTCGATTTGGAAAATACCAACATTCTTTTTAGAGACACTCTTCCAGGTACAATCAGTGTAATCTCTGTCAGAACATCGTACACAAAGATCAGGATGGGACATGACAGAAACAGGAGATACCTTGTAAGGATCCAGTTTCCATCTCCAGTATTCCCAGAAGCTGCTCCGTTTGAGATCTACAGCGGTAAAGCCAAGGTTTCGAAAAAAAAAGTATTGTTCGAAGACATGAATCAGCTCATTCCTTCATCATCCTGAATCAGGTTATTCTCGCCGGAGAAGGGATTGCCTTCTGCGCCGCCCATCGTAATCAAATAAGCAACAGTGTCATCAAATGGTTTAACAGTTGCGCCGTAGTCCGTAGTCACTGTCTGCCCGGCATAGACTTCATAGCCTTCACCGTTATTCAAGGCATCACGATTCTGATACCATGTGACATGAACCAGGTCACTGACTTGTCCGCATGATGAACCTGCACCAATATAAAAACTTACAAATCCATGTGAAGCGCCGTTTTTATCGTACCACCATGTGGGGCATCCTGATTTGTGATGCCATCCCCAACAGGTGTTGGCAATCTTTTTTTCACTTAACAGGCTGTTCCGTTTCATAAGAGGCTTGACATAAGGTTTCATTTTAAAAATTCCTCCCTGTTGTATTACTGTGTTGATTTCGCGTTTGACAGACTCGGTTTTGAAATCATATGATTATATTTTTTGTCATGAATCATTTGGTATAACGCTTCCGTGTCCGCGCAGATATATGCCGGAGGCTCCGAAAAAGTTCCTGTCTCTGCATAACAAAATGCGGGACAAAGATGACAGAGATCTCCATATAAGCAATGCTGACATTTTTCGGAAACTGCCGGCAGCCTGACACCGTAAGGGAATTCCCCCCATGCTTTCGAAAAATTACCATTAATTTTTCTTGCAAACGGCTCCAGGATCTGGCATCCCAACAGCAGGCCATCCCAGGAGACGGTGTAGGATTTCATTCCTGCGTTGCACCCGAAAAGGGAAAGAGCTGCGGTATCCGCGTTTTCTGCGCAGGGGCTGTTCTGGGCGACCGATAGTACACCGTCATCAAACCGATCTCCGACAACCGCTTTAATCTTCTTAATCGTCCGAAAAAGAGAAAGCTCAATATTCTTTTCGGGAGAAAGCCTGCACCTTTCAACATCCGCACATGCACCACGAACAGCTTTAGTGACGATTCTGGTAGTGATCAGATCGGTGTTAAGACCAAATTCATGCCGGAGCATCTCTTCGATGTTATTGAAGTCGTCGTAATTATCTTTGATGACGGTCGTACGGAATTCGATCTTAGACGGAAGCGTGCACAGTTGTCTGATGCCGTCAAGCGTTCTTGAAAAAGCATCCTCGCTTCCTGTTACATTCTCATAAACCACAGTATTGGATCCATAAATGGTAATGCCGATCCTGTGCGGCGGGTATTTCTGCAAAGCCGCAAAGACCTTCGGGGTAACAAGAGTAGCGTTGGTATAAAGGGAAATAATAAATCCCAGTTTATATATTCCTTCCCAGATTTCACAAAAATCCGGTCTGAGCAGGGGCTCGCCTCCGGTAATCAGCAAATTCATGGTTCCTGCTTCAGCCACCTGTCTTGCCATGTCGATCCATTGAGAGGCAGTCAGTTCCTTTGCTTTGATTTCCGCATTTTCACTGTCATCATGACGGAAAAGACACATTTTGCAATGCAGATTGCAGCGGACCGTCAGCTCAAAGGTTCCATTTGCCGGGATCCGTTCAGGCATCTGATCCAGCAAGTGAATATGATCATTCATCTTTGCTTACCATTTCTTTTTTTGCCAGCTCAGAAAGAAATTCGTTTATGTCTGCTTCGGCTTCTTCTTCAGTTACTTCAAATTCATTAACGAGAGAGAAGACAAGTTCTTCGACAGATCTCGGTTCTGCTAACTGCTGCCAAAGATAAGACGCAGTATCATTCAACTGAATATAGCCGTTAAAGTTGGCAATGTTATCGCCTACGGAAATGAGCACTCTTTTCCCTGCGATTTTTCTAAAAATGTAATTCGGATTCGCCTTATACTTAACGGTACTGTTTCCCATTTGTATTATTTCGATAATCCTCTCCAAATTGATAACATATGAAACTAATCCAGTGTTATGTCCACTTTATTATACTGACCACAAAAGGCTATATCCACGCCTATTGTCTGGCAAAAGTGTGGCAGCCGTTGAAACAAGGATGTTTATTCGGTTTATTATAATATCAGCAAAAGACAGTCCCTATGACCGGGTCACCGGATTGACAATCGGCGCGGATGACTATTTAAGCAAACCGTTTCTTCCTATTGAGTTAATTGCCCGTATTCGGGCTCTGCTTCGCAGAAGTCAAACCGTAACAGAAGAACCGCAATCTTCCCAGACGCTGTCATATGGTCCCATCACATTATATCTTGACAAACGTTCGGCGACATTGGACGGAGAGGCATTCCCACTTACTCCGAATGAATTTGATTTTCTTGCTTTTCTCATAGAAAAAGATGGGGCAGCTGCCAGTCGGGAAGAACTCATCAATAATTTGTGGAAAGTGGATTGGCAGGAAGATACCCGGGTGGCAGATGATCTGGTAAAGCGTCTACGCAGGAAGCTTCACACAAGAAATGCGTCCCTGCAGATCAAAACGGTCTGGGGATATGGTTTTCGGCTTTCTCTGGGAGAGTAATTGAAAAGAAAATAGTTTTTGAAAATTCATAATGAATAATAAAGGATGTGCATTCTGTCTACACAAATGTACATCCTTTATTTTTTACTCTATTTGAAGATCGTTATATCTTCACAACATTAAAAATGTAATTAATAACAAATGTGTTGATGCTGTGGAACTGCTGTGATAAAAAAGAGGCATATAAAGGGGGTAAATGAGGCAATAAAGGCAATTTATAGCCACAAATGTATTGAAAATTGGATTTTGATGCCATATAATAATCATGATTTAGTATTCATAACTATGGGTTTGTATGTAATTGGCTATTATTTCTTGCAAAGAAAAAGAAATAAACAGTGGATGTTCAGCGCCACAGAAAAAAAAGTTTCTCTCATTAATGCGTATTGCAATTGGTGAGAAGAGTGGTGATATTGAAAAGAATGCTGAAATTGCTTGGGAAGAAGTGTTCCGTCTCGCTGAACAACACCACGTTCTCCCAATGATTGTGGACGCAGCCTACCGCGTATATGGAAATGACATCCAATGGGAACATCTGCAATCATACAAGAAACGCGCGCGGTGGATGACATATCTCCAGGCGGTAAAGACAGAGAGATTTCTTTCAATTTACAAGTGCTTAGTAGAACAGGGACTGAAGCCTCTGGTCCTGAAAGGGCTGATCTGCAGGGAATTGTATCCGAATCCGGATTTCCGCTTTTCAGCAGACGAGGATCTGCTGATTCCGCCAGACCAGGCGCAGATGTATCACGAAGCATTAACGGCATTTGGACTAAAAACGGATTCATCGGCAGAGACGGTTGTCACCGAGCAGGAGACGCCATACAGATCCCAAGACAGAGTGCTTTTACTTGAAGTCCACCGTTACGTGTTCCCACCGGATTCCGACGCGTACGGAGAGTACAATAAGTACTTTGTAAATGCATTTGACCGAATCGTAACTGTTTCTGTTGCAGGCGCTGATATCAGCACAATGGCACCGACAGATCATTTGTTCTACCTGATCTGCCATGCATTGAAGCACTTCCTGCATGGGGGCTGCGGTATCAGGCAGGTGTGTGACATTGGTCTTTTTGCAAAGACATATGCAGATCAGATCGACTGGAGGCGGTTAACAGGACAAATCCATTCGATCAAAGCACAAGATTTCGCAGTATCTATTTTTGCTATCGCAGAAAAAGATCTTGGAATAAAAATAGAAGGAATCCCTGACAATCTTCGTTTTTGTAAGACTGATCGGGAAGCGCTGTTGGAAGACATACTCAACAGCGGGGTGTACGGATCCTCTACCATGAGCCGGAAGCACAGCTCGACGATAACACTCCGGGCAGCGGAGAACGTCGGTTCGGAGAAATACACAAAGACCTCTTTTTGGACACGAACGGTGTTTCTGCCGGTGTCGGGTTTAGTAAGGAGTTTTCCGTATCTTGAAAAGCGTCCCTGGTTGCTCCCGGCAGCATGGGTGCAAAGGATCTTCCGATATATAAAGGCAAACGATCCTGAAAATACACCTTCTGAAGCGTTGCGCATCGGACGTGACAGAGTGTCATTGATGAAGAAATATGGACTGCTGTTGGAACAGCCTGTGAAACAGGTCGACACGAGGGAATACCTATCGGCACTATGTGAGCTGATCGATGAGGGACATGAAGTCAGCATTCCGATTGCCGGCAGCAGCATGACCCCGTTCCTTGGAGATGGAAGAGATCAAATATTTATCAAAACACCGTGGCGGGAGATTCGCCGGGGAGATATCGTACTTTACCGGCGTAAAGACGGAGACTTTGTTCTTCATCGGGTACACCGCACACATGGGAAAGGGGATGCCGCGATATATGATCTGATCGGGGATGCTCAGAACAAAGTTGAGCACGGTATACAAAGGAAGCAGATCTTTGCTATGGCTACCAGGGCCAGACGCAAAGGGAAAATAATAGAACCTGATTCCATTTACTGGAGGTTCTTTCAATATATATGGGGGAATATGATTCCCTTACGTCACTTGTTTTTACGTGTATATACAACGATACACTAAAAAAACGTAGTTTAGAGGAGGACTCAAATGAAAAGGAGAAACTTATTGTGCACATTGCTCGCAATTGCCATGGTCCTTATGATGGCAATTGTTATCCTGCCGGCTAATGCCTATGCAGCAGACGGAGATGATCCGGGAGTAGTTGCCCACAAGAACATTGAGGTTAAGGAGGATGGTACCTACGTCATTGATCTTGAGGCATATGCAACCGGTAAGGTTACGACAACTACAAAAGTTAAGCCCTGCGATCTTGTTTTGGTACTGGACGCTTCTTCATCCATGGGACAGACCGGTTCGAGTTATCTGATGGATGACGGTACTGTTCGTATCCAGGCGCTCGTAGACGCGGTCAATGCTTTTCTTAAAACTGTTGCTGAAAAGAATGCGGAGAATGCGGCTGCTGGCAGTAGTCTCAGTAAAGTGGCGATCGTTGTTTTCAGTGACAGTAGTAACACAGGAACACTGTACGATTTCACGGAAATAACCAATGCAAATCTTAATTCCAATTCCGTCTATGCGACTTACAGTAACAGAACCTATACAACGACTGGTTACGGAACAAGCGGTAAAGGATTTGCCCTGCATAATTATACTTGGACAGATAGCGGTCTGACTCAGGCAAATACTCTCCTGTCAGCCCTGACCTCCCAGAGCACCTATGATATGGAAGAGAGAAATCGTGTGGTTGTTATGTTCACGGATGGTTATCCGAATCATAGCGGCGGCTTAGATAACTTTGATACTGCAGCAGCAAGAAGTGTTATTACCACTGCTGGAACCATCAAAAGTGCGCGTCAGGCAAGTCTTTTCACAATTGCGGTTATTGGCAATGTCGCTCAGCCAGAACGCAACCCACAGACGACCAATCAGAATACTTACGGTGGACAAAGCCAGATGCGTCTTAACCAGATGTTACATGCAGCATCTAGCAACTACCCGCAGGCATCTGTTACCAGCACATGGAATATCACCTGGGGCAGCGGCGGCAATTATCAAGGAGGGTATTATAAAAGCGCGAAAACTGCGGATGACCTTAAAAATATATTTACTGACATCGCAGAAAGTTCAGCTTCCACAGAAACTCCGCTTACTGCCGAATCTGTGATGAAGGATATCGTGTCCAGCTCTTTCACCCTGCCGGAAGGCGCTGATGCGAGTACGATCAATGTATCGATCGTTCCCTGGGATTCGACGAACCATCGCTGGAGCACAACAAAGATATCTAAGGCCGACTGGGCTACCCAGTGCACTAATTACGGTGCTACTTCGGCAGAAAACGTACAGGTAGTCATCAGTGAGGACGGCAAGACGATAGATATCAAAGGCTTCGATTACGGCAAACATTTCCTGGCCACCAGTGATCCGACCCAGGACCACGACGGCATCAATAAGAATTCTGCCAAGGTTGTTGTTTCCTTCCCGATTCAGGCGAGACCCTCTACGATCACCGGCAACGAGGTTGCTACCAATGGCGCGGATTCCGGTCTCTACATTGACGGCAACTCAACTGATCCGCTGATCAGATTCCCCCAGCCGACGGTAACATTCACTCCGGTTACCTATGTGGTCGACTACGTAACTTCAGACACTTCCACGGATACCAAAGCTTCAACCATTAAGCTGGATTACGCAGGTGTCCTGAGTAATGTACAGATGCTTGACGATCCGTCTGATGACGTTCTGATCGGTGAAGATGCCGTCGATTTCGAATATACTATTTATCAAGGTCAATACGGAACGATCTCCTTTGGTGATGACGAATTAGATGTCCAGAGAAGATATGTCCGGTATGCTCCTACGACCATGAACTGGGACGGCTATGACCGAATCTTTGTCAAAGGTGCGAGCTCAACGGAAAGCGATCTTGATGTTTGGGCAATGCTCTGCGTCATTCCTGCCAACAACGTCTTCTATGAAGACACATATATTAGCCAGACAAAGACCGTTACTTATAACGAAGAGGAAATTACTATCGAGTACACCGGTATCGCATACACCGGCGACTGGGCTACCGTAGGAACGGAAGGAAAGAACCAGACGCAACACGCCGATAAGGATGTTGCAGGCAATCCTATCCCTCAGGGCTGGATCGATGGTCTGGCGGATGATTCGGATTACGCCAATGACATGGCGCATACGTCAAGCACCGCGAAAGCAAAGGCCAGCTTTACATTCACCGGTACAGGCGTAGATATCTACAGCCGCACAAACGGCTCCACTGGAACTGTGCTTGTTTCCCTTAAGAGCGCTGCTGCTGATAATGAGAGCGGCAAG
>CACXGS010000319.1 GCA_902767195.1 uncultured Lachnospiraceae bacterium
CAGAATCTTTCCGAGAAGAGCCTTGCCCCCCGTGTGCCGGGCCTGGAAAAAATGGGGATTCTGGACGGTTCCGAAAAAATGAATACGGTTTCAGGAACCGTTGTTGTCAACAATTATAAAGAACTGAACCTGGACGATGTCTACTACTGGTTCGGATCAGACAACTTCGGCCGTGATATCTGGACCAGAACCTGGCATGGCGCCAGAGTCTCTCTGATCATCGCCGTTGTCGCCGCCGTAATCGATATGATTATCGGTATGAGCTACGGTCTGATCTCCGGCTACTTCGGCGGCAGGACAGATATCATCATGCAGAGAATCCTGGAGATTGCCAACTCTATTCCCAGACTGGTTATCGTTACTCTTCTTCTGCTTGTATTTAAGCCCGGCATGCTTACCATCATCATCGCCCTGATGCTGACTGAGTGGGTAGGCATGAGCCGAATCGCCCGGGCGGAGATGCTGAAGCTGAAAGAACAGGAATTTGTCCTTGCTTCAAGAACACTGGGAGCCGGCAGCTTCTTTATCATTTTTAAAGAAGTTCTTCCCAATATCATCGGACCCATTATCACTCAGGTTATGTTTTCAATTCCGACGGCGATCTTCACCGAAGCATTCCTGTCCTTCGTCGGCCTTGGAATACCGGTACCGCAGTGTTCCCTGGGTTCCCTGATCTCGGAAGGATTCAACAGCTTTACCACCCATCCTTACCAGATAGTAGCGCCCATCGTTGTTATGGCACTTCTGATGTTATCCTTTAACCTGGTAGCGGACGGACTCAGGGAAGCACTGGATCCGAAGATGAAAGAAATGTGAGGTGGATGATATGGCAGAGAATAATGAAAAAATACTGGATATCAAAAATCTCGATATTACATTTAAGACAACAGCCGGCGATGTCCATGCCATCCGTGGAATCAACGTGGATGTGATGAAGGGGGAGACCGTAGCCATCGTTGGAGAATCCGGCTCCGGAAAGTCTGTCACCATGAAGGCGGCCATGGGCATTCTGGCTTCGAACGCCGTAGTAAACAGCGGTACCATAGAGTTCACTTACACTGGTGATAACGGAAACAAAGAAACCGTTGACATCCTGAAGCAGAATAAGAACTGGATCCGTAAGAACATCAACGGAAGACGAATCTCCATGGTTTTCCAGGATCCCATGACATCTCTGGATCCCACCATGAATATCGGTAAACAGATCATGGAAGGAATGATCTGGCATTACAAGACTCCCAAAGAAGAAGCCTATAACAAGGCATTACAGCTTCTGAGAGAGGTTGGCATCGAGGATGCGGAGAAGCGGATGAAAAACTATCCCCATCAGCTTTCCGGCGGTATGCGGCAGAGAGTCGTTATCGCCATTGCCCTGGCCTGCGACCCGGACCTGCTGATCTGTGATGAGCCGACAACCGCCCTGGATGTGACCATTCAGGCCAAGATCCTTGAATTGATCAAAAAGGTACAAAAAGAAAGAGGAATCTCCGTAATCTACATTACCCATGACCTGGGCGTTGTCGCCAAAGTGGCCGACTATGTCAATGTTATGTATGCCGGCAAGATCGTGGAGACCGGGAAGATCAATGAGATCTACTACGATCCAAAGCATCCTTATACCTGGGGACTGCTCTCGGCCATGCCGGATCTGGATACGGACGATGATCGTCTTTATACGATCCCCGGATCTCCTCCCAACCTGCTGCATGAACCCACAGGAGATGCCTTCGCCGCAAGAAACCGGCAGGCTCTTGTGATCGATGATAAGGCGGATCCGCCTATGTTCAAGATAACAGATACTCATTACGCGGCAACCTGGCTGCTTGACCCCAGGGCACCCAAAGTGGATATGCCGGAAGAATTAGCTCATCGACTTGAGCGTATGAAGAAGGAGGCGAAAGATTATGGCAGTACAATATAATCAGGAGCCTCTGCTCAAAGTCCAGGGACTTAAACAGTATTTTCCGATCAGCAGGACTTTTACTGTAAAGGCGGTGGACGACGTCAGCTTTGACATCTATCCCGGAGAGACTTACGGATTAGTAGGTGAGTCCGGTTCCGGCAAATCAACCATCGGCCGGAGTGTAATCCGTCTCTATAAGCCAACGGCAGGAAAAATCATTTTTGACGGAGATGACATCAGTGGTTCTATGTCCAGGCAGGTGGAGTCCGATCTCCGTATAAAGATGCAGATGATTTTCCAGGACCCCATGGCTTCTCTGAATCCTCGTAAAACGGTAGGCGACATCATCGGAGAAGGTCTGGATATTCACAAGATGTACAAAACGAAAGAAGAACGGCAGGATAAGGTAAAACGAATCCTGAAAAAGGTCGGCCTGGCTCCGGAACATCACAGCCGCTATCCCCATCAGTTCTCCGGCGGACAGCGTCAGAGGGTTGGTATAGCCAGGGCTCTGATCATGGATCCCAAGCTGATCATTGCCGACGAGTGTATCTCGGCCCTCGACGTCTCCATCCAGGCCCAGGTGGTAAACCTGATGAAAGACATTCAGGAGGAGACCCATTCAGCTTATCTCTTCATTGCCCATGATCTTTCCATGGTCAAATATATCTCCGACCGTATCGGTGTTCTTCATCTGGGACATATGCTGGAAACAGGAACAACGGATGAGATCTTTGCAAGACCCATCCACCCCTATACCAGGAGCCTGTTGTCCGCAATTCCCTCACCGAATCCGATTCTTGAGAAGCAGAGAACTTCCCTCAGCTACGATTACAAGACTTCAGGTATCGACTACAGTGCCGGATCTGACCATCTGGTAGAGGGAACTCATTATGTGCGGTGCACTGATGAGGAATTTGCCCGCTGGGTCAAATAAATCGTCTGCTTTGATATATGATACAGTCCATTTAATAACAGACTATAGCAAAAGGAGATGTTCTCAGGGGAGAGCATCTCCTTTTTTATTGGAAATCTTTTTTCAAAATGCTTATTGCAGAGATTTATGTTACTATTAAATAGAACAAAGAGCACCGTTACATCGAGGGGAATAATAATGATTTCTGCTTTTTCCTATGCATTTAATGCCATCGCCCCCATCCTGCTTCTGGCAGTAATGGGATATACACTGAAAAAAAGACATCTGGTATCCGAAGAATTCTTCCGGAAAATGAATTCCTTTGTTTTCCACTACAGCTTCCCTTTCCTGATGTTCGAGAATCTTTACAATGTGGATGGCATAAAGGATCTTGACTTTCGACTGGCAGCATTTCTGGTCGGGAGCATCGGCTTACTGACGATTCTTGGCATAATAATCGCCAATTATATTACAGACAGAAATAACCGCAAAGGCGTTATCATTCAGGCCGGATTCCGGTCCAATTTCGCCCTGATCGGCCTTCCTCTGGCTGAGGGACTGGCCGGACAGGAAGGATTGCTCGTGACATCCTCCCTGCAGGCCCCCATTGTCATCTACTACAACTTTTTTTCTGTGCTTTTTCTGGCAATATACTCGGAGGATGCTGCCTTCAGCGTCAGGAAAGTTATAAAAAACATCCTCAGGAATCCTCTGATCCAGGGTCTGAGCGCAGGTATCGCAGCCCTGCTGATCAGAGAAGTGATCCCGGTATCAGCCGACGGTCAGCTGGTCTTCTCAATAAAAAATAATCTTCCCTGGGTATACAAAACCATCTCCTATCTTGCCAGAGTGGCAACTCCTATCGCTCTGGTCTCCCTGGGAGGCCAGTTCGAGTTCTCCCATGCCTCAGGTATGAAGAAAGAACTGGTTACTTCCGTTTTCATGAGGTTGATTCTTGCTCCGGCCATCGGTTTTTCTTTGGCAGCAATCGCCGTCAGAGCCGGTTTCATCTCATTTACTCCCGCCTCTGTCAGCGCGATGGTTGCCTGCTTCGGATCGCCCCTTGCCGTTTCAGCGGTTCCGATGGCAGCGGAAATGGGCGCTGATTCTGATCTGGCAGGACAGATTGTTTTATGGACTTCTCTGCTGAGCATGTTCACTATATTTGCCATAACCGTATTGTTCCGTACAATAGGGATCCTGTGACAGAAGCCCTCGCTCCGGCTTTGATAGAAGTGGAATTAACTCATTATGTCTTCTCACGTCTCTATTTTATTTCTATAATATCGAGATTATATCCAAGTAATTCTCCAATACTTGTGATTTTCCCTTTTACCGTGATTCTGTCACCTTTTTTCATATTCATGATTGTCTCAAGCTGATTATCCGTTTTTATGTCACAATGAATCTCCTGGAACATATAGTCATAATTATCTTCTGCTGCTCCCAATCCAATGTACTTTCCGTCACTATCGACCGTTCCCAGATATCCTTCAACCTTAACATATTCATCCTGATGTGTTTTCTCTGCTTTTAAAGCATTATTATTTAAATCATCAAACAATTCGGTGCAATCATATGTAGTATATGTAATTTTTTTCTTTGCTGATTTCTTTTTTGCAGCTGTCTCTTTTGCGGCATCCTTGTCTTCAGATTGTTCCTGGGTCTGTGCGGCAGGTGACTCCTGCTCTTCTTCGTCTCCTCCTCCACCAAAAACTGCTCCCAAAACACCTATGGCGACAATCGCGATCAAAATCCATTTAAATATACCACCCCTTACTTTTTTCCGGCAATTTGGACACACTTTTGCTCCATAAGGAATTTCTGTTGCGCAATGCTTACATATTTTTGTTGCAGGTTTTTCTTTTGCCATATTATTTCTCCTTTCCCTAAGTCAAAAAATAAATCATCCTGAAACTGTATGATTTCAGGATGATTGTACCAAAAAGGATTTAATATTTGGTTTGCTGCCAGCATACTGGCAAAGATTAATTGCAGAGTTATGACTTTCTACTCCATCATTTTTTTCTATATTGCGCTTTACTCACTCCCAGAATAAATCGTCCGATATTCTGGAATATAGCCAGCAGTATGCCGGCTCCGGCCCCTTTGCCAAAGGCTTTTGCCAGTTTTATACTCTCCACCAGCCTGAAGACCAAACACCCCAGTCCTAAAAGGCCGGTACAGATAATCATCCAGTTCGCATGAAGCCGGCCAGTAATTATGGCAAGGGCCACGGTTCCCAACTGACAGAGGATAGCCAGGAGTCCCGCCTTTCCACTCCAACTGATCACGTATTCCTTATAAGTGCTAAGGAGAGGGATGATGCTGTGCCAGCCCGTCTCTCCCGCCTTCCGGAAAAGAAGCCATCTTCCAATTACCAGCAGAAGAAAAGCAACCGGAATCAGTATCAGAATCATATACAGGGAAGAAGAACTGGCAATATCAGAAGCCAGGGGTTCTCCATTATAGTCATCGGACAAGAACGTGTTAACTTTTTTCTCAAAGTCTCCCTCTTCAACAAATGCTCCGACTCTGATATAGCCGACTTTGCCGTCATGGTCGATAAATACAGTAGTGGGGTAGCCTGTCACTTTGAGAAAATCCAGAGCATCTCCGGCTAATCCCATAGGGAAGGAAAGGGAATGGCCATCTTTGTACTTAGCAACCATCTCCATGGTGTCATCAGGGTCACCGGACACGGAGATAATTTCCATCTCATCGTTGTGAGCCTGATATACTTTCTCAAATTCCGGGAATTCCACTTCGCAGGGCCCGCACCATGTGGCAAAAACATTGAGTACAACCAGCTTCTTCTCCTTTAGAATCTCGGAAAGGGTGACAGTAGAACCGTCCGTCATAGATACTGTGAAATCCGGCATCGTCTGTCCGGCATCCACTCCTAGATCGCCGGACTTGGCAAAGACAGCACAACTCATTGCCGCAAACATGAAAAATGCCGCAAGAGTACAGATTAGTTTTTTCATAATAATTCACTCCTTTCCAAGGGTTATTATTTCTTTAGAACGATGGTTAAGAGCCCGGGAGAATCCGGTGCAGAATACTCTGTAGTGTCCACAAGATAGCCATCAGGGGCTGTTAGTACATGAACAGTGTAAGTGCCGGCTTCCTTGTCAAAAGTCGCAACCCCGGTATCATCCGTTGTGCCTATGATGCACTCTGTATCCGAGCAGAACTGGATCTTGACTCCGGGAACGGGTTTTTCTTCTTCATCTGTCACTAATACCTCATAACCCCCCGATTTTTTATCCGCTGTCCGGGCATCCTCCCCGGACTGTGTATCCCCGGATGCCTGGCCGCAGGCAGCCAACAGGCTTAACGTCAATAACAGTATCAGACACAATGCCAATGTTTTGCTTCTCTTTCTCATGATTTTCCTCCTCCTAATTTTGGTAATATCCATTTACAGGGATGTCATTGCTGATATAAAAAGGACCAGTAATCCCATAAGAACCGAAAAGAGAATGAAGATACACAGGACAGTCTTGATTATTCTGGAGTTTATTTTCCCGATGCCGGGAACCATTTCAAGCCATCCCCTGTAATCAAAAATGAACAGAATCGAGCCGATAAAAAAGATAAAAACTGCTGTTCGTTCCAGCCAAAGATCCACCGCAGAAAGAGGCCCTTTTATCTGTGATTTAATGTCCATAGAAAAACACATCAAGCCAATCAAAAAATAGATAATCGCTGCCACTATCATACTCGCAGGTTTGCCTGCCCGGAATCCGGGCGGAAGAAAGCTCCTCCATCTGCTGCCTCTATTATCATCATCGGGCAGCCTTGTTTCTTCTTCTAAAACCTTCCTGAGTTCCTCTGCCGATTGATATCGGCTTTCGGGATCCATCATAGTGCACTTATCGATAATATTTTTCAAGGGCCCGTCATAAACAGTCTCTCTCAGATATCCCCCTGTCAAAAGATAGTGCATCGTGGCTCCTATACTGTAGATATCGCTGCGGGGATCTGTCTGCCCAAAACCATAGGATTCCGGCGCTGAAAAATGATGAGAGACCATAGCCACTGTATCCAATGATGCATCTGCCCTGTATTCTCTGGAAATATTAAAATCAATCAAATAAATATCCGAATGACTATCAAGGATTATGTTTCCCGGTTTAATGTCCCTGTGGATAAAGGGTGGAGACATTTTATGAAACTGATCCAGAATATCACATAACTGAATCATATACACAAGCACCCTGCTTTCCGGTAAGGGGCCGTTATTGAGAACAATCTGCAAAAGATTTAAACCATGGATATATTCCTCAATCAGGACTGTTTTTCCATTTACGGTATCAATGCTGTATATCTGGGGTACCCCTTTTATAGAATGTTCTTTCAGCTGATGATACAAGGCCGGATTATGGACCGGTTTTATTTTTTCAACAGCCAGCTCTTTTGTAAGGCGATCTCTGACCAGAAACACACTTGCCTCCTCATCAAAGGGGGTGAGGATTTCGTAGCGGTCGATCAGAGAGGCAGGAATACTTATTTCATTTTCCATTATACTTCACCTTTCCAAAAATAGTTCTTTTCGTTATAATAATACCATGAATAGAAGTGAACCACAAACAAACGAACTTCATAAAGTCCTCAAAACCATGACCTTAAAAGAGTATGATACTTATATTGAGGAAAACGATATTCCGCCATGCAGAACCATCCAATCCTACTTTGCGGATTATATCAAAGACCACAATCTGAGTAAAAAAGACCTTGTCAAAAACAGTCTTCTTGACCGTACCTACGGCTATCAGATCTTAAGCGGACTACGCAAACCATCAAGGGATAAGATTCTGGCTTTATGCATTTCCGGAAAAATGTCTTTTGAGGAGATCCAAAGGGCTCTGGAAATTGCACAGGCAGGTGTCCTCTATCCCAAAGAGCCCCGTGACGCCGCCATTATCCTGTGTATTCATAATAATATATACAACCTTTATGAAATCAATATGTATCTGGATCAAAAGGGATTTCCTCCCATCCGATAATGAAAAAAATAATTTAGATACAGCAGAACCCCCGCATATGCTACATGCTATACGGGGGTTCTGCTCTTTAGTATTTATTCATATTGAAAGAGAAGGCATTATGACATATTTGCGAAGCGCTCAACGGCTTTGGTAAATTCCTTCACCGTCTTTTCCGCGTCTCCGTGGGTAAGGCCGTTCACAACACAATGTTGTATGTGCCCTTCCAATATAATCTGCCCGCATCGATGCAGGGCGGACTTGGCAGCGTTAATCTGGGAAAGGATATCCTCACAGGGAACATCTTCTTCGATCATGCGATCGATCGATGCCACCTGTCCCTGGATTTTTTTCAGTCTTCTGTGAAGATTCTTCATATCCATACATTCTATCATGCCAAAGACTCCTTTATTATCAATTGCTGATCCTGTTTATCAGGCAGCAGATTACGCATATTATTCATGCACAGACCGATAGTGGACGAGTTGTGCAGGAGCGCTGCCGTTCCCGGCATGAGCAATCCCGCGATACCGCCAGCCATGATGGCTCCGTTAAAGGCGATACCGATCCATGCGGTCCGATTCATTCGTGTTATAAGCTTTTTGCTCAACTGTCTTAATATGACAAGCTTTTCAAGCTCCTTGCCTGAGAGTGTGATATCCGCAATCTCTCTGGCAATGTCTGCTCCCTCTTTAATAGCGATTCCCACGTCTGCCGCGGAAAGTGCAGGAGAGTCATTGATGCCGTCACCGATCATGATGACCTTTCGGCCTTTATCTCTCTCTGCCTGTACATATCGGGCTTTGTCTTCCGGAAGCACTTCTGAATAGTATTCGGTGATTCCGGCCTGCTCTGCAATAGCCCGGGCTGTCCGGTCGCTGTCGCCTGTCATCATGACAATGTGTTCTATGCCGGCTTCGCGAAGAGCCTGTATAATCTGTGTACTCTCAGGACGAATGGGATCGGAAATACCGATGACCGCTGCCAGCCGGTTACCGATGGCCATATAAAGTCTGGAATACTGGGTCGGCATTGCAAGAACCCGCTCACGATCTTCATCGGAAATGTAAGCGCCCTCATCCTCAAGGACAAAATGACTGCTGCCGATGACTACCCGTTCCCCATTCAGAGAGGAAACGATTCCGTGGGCAACAATGTAATTGGGTGCAGTGTGCAATTCTTCATGCTCCAGATTCCTGTCTTTAGCTGCCCTTACTACAGCGTTGGCCAGGGAATGGGGGAAATGTTCTTCAAGACATGCTGCCAGAGCGAGCATTTCTTTTTCATCCCTGCCGTCTAAAGCAAGTACTTCTTCTACTACGGGAGTAGCGTTGGTCAGAGTTCCTGTCTTGTCGAAAACAATGGTATCCGCTTCTGAAACCATCTCCAGATACTTTCCGCCTTTGACGGTAATCTGATTACGCCCCGCCTCTCTCATCGTGGACAGGACTGCTATAGGCATAGCCACTTCGATGGCACAGGAGAAATCGACCATCAGAACGGATGCTGCTTTGGTCAGGTTCCCTGTGAGAAGTCCTGTAAGAACAGATGCTCCGAAAGTATAAGGAATCAGGCGGCTTACTACTCGCTCAGCCCGGCTCTGTGTAACAGAAACCATACTCTCCGACTCCTCAATCAGCTGTACAATTCTGTCATATCTTGTCTTTCCGGAAACAGCATGAACCTGTATGACCAGCTCTCCTTCTTCCAGAACAGTTCCGGCAAAAACAGTGCTGTCCAGGTGTTTCTCGGAAAGCACGGACTCACCGGTAAGAGCAGCCTGGTTGACCATGGCTTCCCCGGAAACAACCACACCGTCTAACGGAATCATACTACCCATTCCTACCCGGATGATATCTCCATCGTCCACTTCCTGGATACTGCACTTGGCAAATGTTCCGTCTGCTGTCTGCTTCCAAACCTGAGTCACATTCAGTGCCAGAGACTGGGCAAGGTCATCCACCGACTTCTTGTAAGTCCATTCCTCCAGCATTTCTCCCATATTGGTCAGGAAGATGATGGAGCTTGCTGTATTAAAATCTCCGGTCAGCAGGGAAGCCAGGATGGCGGAAGCGTGAACGATCTCCGCACTGAAGTTCCGCTGGAAGAGATCCTTTAAACCGTCCCGGATGTAGGGCGCGCCGTTTGCCAGCGTCCAGACCGCCCGCAGGGGAAAAGGGAGGAAAATCCTCTTGCAGAGACGAAGAAGAATCTTCGAAGCCGCTTTATCCTTAAACTCCTCATTGGTAGCCCGGGAAGAAACTCCCGGCAGCGCTTCGATGGCTTCCTGACTGTTCAGATCCAGACCATCTAAAAATGTGAGGATACTTTCCGTCATCTCTTTATCATGACGTATGACAGCAGATGCGGTTCTTTGGAACACATGAGCGGAAATTACACCCGGTGTCTCTATCAGACCATAATAGAGGACATCCGCCTCTGTCTCCGTCAGTCGCCGGGCGGGCAGATCGATATGAAACTGCCCGTCGGTCTGATGTTTTATACGATATTCCATAAGCCGCTCCTTTTATTCTGCTGCAAATTCAGCGTCTTTTTGAGCCTGGTAATTATCTGCTTCAATTCTTGCGTCCGCAGCAATATCCATGGCTCCGGCCTGAATCTTCTCGGCCTGCTCCATAATAGAATCCTTTGCGATAAATGCGCCTGTTGCTGCCTTCGTATAAACTTTTCTTGCTGTCTGGCTGCCGAAGATAGCATTACCGGCCTTACCTAAAACAAAACCGCCTACCAGGGGAAGAATAACTTTTTTCTCTAAAAACATAATGAAACCTCCTTTTAATAAAAAATGAATGAATGATCGATTTAATATTATACCCATAGGGGTATAGGTATATACTAGCAATGGTCTTCTCTTTTGTCAAGCAGTTTTTGACATTTTATCAATCATTTTTTTGAACTCCTGAATATTTCTGGGGTAGTAACCCTCAGCGGGAATCATATTGTTCTCTTCGATAATACGATAGACATCGAACATGGTAGGATGCTTTAAGCTTGCCTGCTCCAGAATATCTTCCTGTTTAAAAATATTGAGGGGAGTGTCATCAGCAATAATCTGTCCGTTAGAAAATACAATGGCACGATCAGCCCAGCGATAAGCGAAATCTACATCGTGTGTGGAAATCAGCATGGTTCTTCCTTCCTCGCTCATTTTCCCAAGAACCTCTTCCAGCATAGCAGCGTTCAGAGGATCCAGGGCAGCTGTTGGCTCGTCAAAGATGATAATCTCGGACTCCATAGCAATGATATCGGCGATACTGACACGTTTCTTCTCTCCTCCACTAAGATAATGAGGAGCTCTTTTTTTGAAATCGCTGATATTCATATACGCAAGAGCCTTATCAACACGGGCGATGACTTCCTCCCGCGGCAGCTTCAGGTTCATAGGTCCAAAGGAGACCTCTGCTTCCACAGTAGAAGCAATAATCTGATTGTCCGCATCCTGGAATACAATACCAACATTTTTTCTAAGTTCATTCAGACTCTTTTTATCAATCGTCTTTCCCCTGTAACAGATCTCGCCTTCGCTGGATTTGAGAACGCCGTTAATGTTAAGGAAGAAGGTGGACTTTCCGGCTCCGTTGGAACCAAGTACAGCAATTTTTTCTCCTTCATAGATATCCAGGTTAATTCCTCTTAATGTCTCTTTTTCGTCGTTATATCTGAAATGTATATTCTTTGCCTGTAAAATTGGGTTATCTGTTCGTTTATTCATGGTAATCCTCCTCATATATGGTCAAAATACTTACTTTTTATTGATTGTTAAAATGACAGGTTTTATCGTGTTGCCAGCCAGATTCCGCACAGGGCCAGGATAAAAGCGGCTGCAAAGGCAATCTGCCAGGTCTTCACCGGCTTGACATCCTCCAGAAAGAGCAGTTCTCCGTCGTAGCACCTGGCTTCCAGTGCATTGTAGTAGGCATTTGCCTTTTTCAGAGATACTACAAACAGGTTGCTGGCGATGTTACCGAAGCTGTAACAGGATGTTTTAAAATCACAGTAACCCAATCTGGATTCCGCCGAATTCCTCAGGCGGCCGTATGTTTCCAGCATGATAAATATGTATCGATAGATCATATTCATCAGTTCCACGATCAACTTAGGCATATGGATCTTCCGGAGCACAGAGACAAGCTCAGTGAGCGGTGTGGAAAGTGTCATCATATAAAGAGCACTCACCGAACCAAGGGCCTTCAGGATAAGCACTGCCGTCTGCATCAGACTTTTGTCGGACCAATAAATGTAAAACAAGTTAAACACGTTCAGGTTATACTGACCAATCGGCTTGAAAGAATAACCTATGGCGATGGTGATAGCTCCCACGATCATGAACACGATTGGTATAGTCATCATGGAGAGATAGTGATCAAATTCCAATCCTCCGATTACAACGGTGAGATACCCCATCATAAGGATGACTGCGATCGATACGTAAATGTTATTGAAAGCAATACACAGAATCAGACTGGCCATCGCCAGCAGGACTTTAAAACCGGCGTTCCAGGACCGTATCTTTGAATTGTAAGCAAAAGAATCAATTCCCAGCGAGCCTCCATGGGAATGTCCCAGATGAAAATGATGATGATTATTTCTTCCTTTCCATAATCCATGGGCAAACATGGCCGCCGCAGTGATGATTAATAATATAGTAATAAGTCGTTCCATTTTTCCTCCTCCTTATGTTTACTTCTTGATACTATTATATCTCAAATTAATACTATTGAAAGACAAAATTTTGATACTCGTATGTATTAATTTGTATTTTGAGACTTAATTTAAGTGTAAAAAACAAAAATAAGACCCTGTACTGAGTGATCTGTCATTCAGTACAGGGTCTTCTCCATGTTATTTTCATCTCATCGATAACTGACGAACTCTTTGCACTTTTTTGAACTATGCCCGGTCTTCAACGAGTTCCTTCTTATATTTATAATAAGTATTTCTTGATATGGTTCCCATATCATTCCTGATCTGTTCCATCGTCTGAACATCATTCATGGATCCGTTGTAGTTCTGATTGTATTTTTGGATCAATTCCTTGATCATGAAGGACTTCCTGGATTCATATCGTTTCCCGCTGACTCTTCCAATCTGCTTTCCTTCCGCTTTTGCCTGCTGGAAGCTCTCTTTCATCATACTGCGATGCATCTGCAGCTCTTCCCAGGACTTCTCCAGGATCCGTGTAATTTGTGCTTTCAGTATCCTCTGGATACTTTTTTCGATAGCAATGTGCTCCGGCTCGGGGAATTCGGAGATCATTTCCTCATAAGCAGACAGAAATACGTCTGTATTCATATAAGGTTGATTGATAAAAATCAATTTGACCCCTTTCCGTGCCAATTCATTATATATAAGGAAGAGTTTCTCGGGTTCACGACTTATCCGGTCCATGGAAGAGACCACCAGGGTGTCCTCTTTCTCAAGCTGGGCAAGCAGCTTGTTAAGCTCTGTGCGGTCTGTCTCGGTTTTAGAGTATAGTTCCTTAATAATGATTGCATTGGGGTAACTGCGGTTGATACTGTCGATCTGTTTCTCAAACTGTGGCCTGGTGCAGCCGGAGCTGCAATAGCCAAATTCTTTTGCCATAAACACTCCTCCGTTTCTTCTATATATTAATAATGATGATATAAGGTCCAAAGATATCACGGATCGCTCCACTGCAAGGCAGCCCCCGCGTCCCTGATATCATTATAATACCATATCAACAAATGAGATGCCATATCTATTTAAGATAGTTATTTGCGCTAAGTGTAGTACCAAAATGCAAAATTGTACACCTAAAATAAGTCTCAAAAACAAAAACGTATCTTTTAGTATCAAACAAATACCTTTAAAAAGTATCAAAATGGTATATAATAAAGACACGTTCAAGGAAGTACGGCTTAAATTGATACAGCAAAAGCAGTACTACCAATCTTTATTATTCATATTTTGAGAAAACAATATTGAAGGAGGAAAAACAATGAAAAACTATTTGAAGAAATTAATGGAGAGTACAAACGCAGCCGGCGAGCCGGTATTCAAACTGACAGCAAAGAACAAAGTAAACACCATACTCGCTACCTTCCTGGCATTCTTCGCGGTAGCCCCGGCATCCAACGCCATGCATATTATGGAAGGTTACCTTCCGCTTAACTGGTGTGTTTCCTGGCTTGCAATCTGTATCCCATTCCTGGTTGTAGGATTTGCAAAGATTAAAAAGATCGTGGCAAATGACAGAAAAGCAATCACACTCTTAGCGATCACCGGCGCTTTCGTATTTGTAATCTCTTCTCTGAAGATTCCGTCCGTTACCGGAAGCTGCTCTCATATGACCGGAACCGGTCTTGGAGCCATTCTCTTCGGACCTTGTGTAACTAGTATTCTTGGACTGATCGTCCTCTTATTCCAGGCGATCTTATTAGCTCATGGCGGACTTACAACTCTGGGAGCTAACTGCTTCTCCATGGCTATTGCAGGCCCTATCGTATCCTGGGCAGTTTACAAACTTTTAAAGAGCACTGGCGTCAACAAAAAGGTTACTATTTTCTTAGCAGCATTCCTGGGAGATCTTTTCACATACTGTGTAACCAGTTTTGAGCTGGCATTAGCATATCACACAGGTGGTTTCGGAGCAGCTCTTGTAAAATTCCTTGCCAACTTTGCAGCAACACAGATTCCTCTGGCAATCATCGAGGGTATTCTTACTGTAGTAATCATGATCGGCCTTGAGGCTTATGCAAACGAAGAGCTTAAAGCAATCAATGCTGCATAATATACAAAGAAGAATAACACTTTCATATTTCAGATAATCACTGATGATTAAAGGAGGAAATACAATGAATCAGAAAAGTAATAAAAAGACAGTCATCATTTTATTGGTAATCGTAGCACTTATCGCAATCGTTCCCCTGTTCGCTCTGAAAGACGCTGACTTTGGCGGATCAGACGACAAAGGCGGAGAAATCATCTCCGAGATCAGAGGAGAAGAATACGAGCCCTGGTTTACACCGGTTCTTGAATCCGCTCTTGGCGGGGAGCTTCCCGGAGAAGTAGAAAGCCTTCTCTTCTGTCTGCAGACCGGTATCGGCGTTGGTATTATCGCCTTTGTAATGGGTCGTTATGTAGAACGGAAAAAATGGACGGATAAGCTTCAGCTGAATGGTGAAACAACCGAATAAACCAAGTGAAAAATACTAGCGGCCATCCGGCAGAATGGATGGCCGCTTTTTTCGTCATAAGAAATTTCATTTTTTATTATAAAATAATTATCGTTTATCTTTATCAATGAATTCCAGAGTGATTACAGATAAGGCCGAAAACAGAATGATAAAGGTCGCAAGGTGACCCCAATTTACCATAATATTGGGCTTGCTGTACTCATATTTGGGATCATAACTTGCCTCTGCCACTCGCTCATCAATCATGAGTTTGACCTCTTTTTCTCCTTTCAGATCAATAAGA
>CACXGS010000320.1 GCA_902767195.1 uncultured Lachnospiraceae bacterium
AGATATCTGTTATTCAGGCGCTTTTTTCCACATGCCTGTGGTGAAATACAAATCAGTGAACAAAGGGAGTAACTGTTGCTATGGAGGAATTTCTTGCAAAGACCGGAGATCTTGTTATCGTTATTGCGATTATCGGTGTGGCATGGATACTGGTGCAGATCAAATATTTCGGATTTAAGAAGATCAAAAAGAACCGGAATGATATGAAAATGCGCTTTCTTGAGCATGCCTCCACCGCGGTTATCTTAATTGTTGGCCTGTTGCTCGCTTTCTCCACTCTGGGCGGGGTCACCTTTATGGTGAGGAGCATGCTGGGCGGCACTGCTTTCTTCAGCGCGATCATAGCCTTTATGGCCCAGGACGTCGTCAAGGACATTCTGGCGGCCGTGATGATCAGCATCTATCAGCCGTTTGAGATCGGGGACAGGATCGAACTGGAGGATGGAGAAGCGGGAGTTGTCGAGGACGTCACCATGCGGCATATTGTCCTCGTGGGCATGGATACTCTCCGCATAGTCATTCCCAACCGCAGACTGGCTGATATGAAGATCAAGAATTTCAGCTACAATATTGACTGCAGATCCAGGATGTTCACTTTCGAGATCGCTTATCCCACCGATGTCCAATTTGCCATTCGTGTCATCAAGCAGGCTATTATGGACTCGGATTACAGTGTTCCGGGCAAAAAGACAAAGAACGGCATGGAGTATGGCCCGGTGTATTTTATGGCCTTTGAATCCAGCAGTCTTTTGCTGAAAACGATGGTCTATTATCTGCCCGGGACTTCAACTGAGGTAATGACTACGGATATCAATACCAGGGTTGACCAGGCTCTCTGGGAAAACGGTATAGAAATCCCTTATCCTCACGTCAATGTGCTGCCTACTGATCCCGAGGTAAAAGATCACAGACCCAATGAATGCCCCGAAAAGGTCTGGAAGACTCCTGTCATCGAAATGGACAGCGGTGACAAAGAAGGGCTGCCTCTGGCTCTGGACCAGGCTCTGGACGCCACTGCAAAGCTGGGTGAGGACAACGGCCTCACCAAGGGAGAGATCAGCCGCCTGCGTCTGCTCGGAGAGGAACTTGTCCGCATGATGCCTGAAATTGTGGGTGACGTGGAAATGAGGTACTGGACAGAGCACAAGAAACGGCAATATAAGATCCATGTGAGCGCGGATGTCTTTATGACCCGTGAGATCAGAAAGAGTCTGCTGTCAGTCTCATCGACCGGGAAAAACGCTGCCAATCAGAGCTTCACAGATCAGATGAGGGCAGTGATCTCAGACATGGCTTCTGACAAGAACATCAAGAAAAGCTCTGTTCAAAGAGGTGATGATGAGGGCGGAACAGGCAGGCAGAATGTCTATCGCTGGTCCATGAAATCATATAAGTCCAGGATGGAAAGAGAAAAGAAGCGCACAGGGGAAACCGATCTGACATGGCAGGATCTGGAGAAATCCATCATTGCCAGGATCGCGGACGATGTCAGCATCAGCATCATGGGCACCAGCGTGGAAATTATTGCTTTCAAGGCATTCTGACAGGCTGCAGGGTCAATTCGTTCAACTTGCAGGCCGTTCGGATGATGGATCAGGTCTTTCTGGCGAATATGATATGAAGAAGGGACGAATATATATAAAGCAGAGTTAATATAATATATAAAGCAGAGTTAATATAATTATAAAGCTAGTTGTGCCGAATTATAATATGAAGCAGAGCAGGGATCTTTTGGGAGTCTGCTCCGGCGGAAAAAAAGCCTGCCGAACCGGAAATGAATCCGGTCCGGCAGGTTGTTTTTTGCTGCGCAATATACCCGTGAGCACGTCTTAATCTTAAATACGACACATATGACACGGCCTGTGGAAGGTATTTTCCGCCTTACGGAAGGACGAGGGCGGCCGGTCAGAAACAGAGGAGAGCGTGGGTTCTGCCCTGATTTAAGTCGTTCTGAAACAGAGGAGAGCGTGGGTTCTGCCCTGATTTCAGTAGTCCTCCAGAAAACTGTGTTTTTCGCCATGGATTTTGTAGCCCAGGACTTTGTTGAGCACGACATTTTCGGTTGCCCGGAAGAGGTTGCTCTCTACCTGGGGGATTGTTTCCGCGAGAGATGCTATGAGCCTTTTGGTCTCAAGTCTTTTGGAGACGGAAGGCTCGTCGGAATCCCCTTCCTGGGCGAGAGCCTCGGTGAAACGGCAGGCGCACTGCAGGAAACGAAGGTCGTTGTAATCCCGCCAGTGGATGATGTCTTTTTCGCGGATCAGGTACATGGGTCGGATCAGTTCCATTCCCTCAAAATTCGTGCTCCGCAGTTTGGGCATCATGCCCTGGTACTGACCGGAATAGAGCATGCCCATCAGGATCGTTTCGATCACGTCGTCGTAGTGATGCCCCAGTGCGATCTTGTTGCATCCGCGCTCTTTGGCGAAGCGGTAGAGATATCCG
>CACXGS010000321.1 GCA_902767195.1 uncultured Lachnospiraceae bacterium
AGGTCTGCATCAGCAGGCAAGCAGGGTGGAACCGCGAAGAATGATCGTCCCTGCTCCATGGTTTTTCATGGAGCAGGGACTTTTTTGTTATCATCTATGAGTAAAGTATTCGACCTGGCAAAAAAGAATAGAGACAGTAAAAAAAAGAACAATAGTATCCGCCTGTTTTTCTCCGAGGGGAATGGTAAATATTTCCTTTTGTTTTTGGAGATTGTATTGATAATGGCATTTCTGGTCAGGCCGGAACTCTATTATAATCCGACAGTTCCTGGTTTCTTTGACCGGTTTTATGCGGACAGTATTCTGATCTGCGGGGTGTCCTGGGGCCTTTTGGTTTTTCTCACTCTCAATCCGGTAAACCTGTCGGAGGAAGTGAACTGGGTCCTGACCTTTCTAACAGCATTTCTCATGCCCTTTTTCTGCTTCCTTCTTTTGGAGGAATACAATGATATGCAGTTCTGGGGACCGGTTTCTCTGATGGAACACCGATATGTCCTGTTGGACCTTGTCATTTATTATGTGATATTTATCCTCTTGCTTCTGGTCTTTAACAGTGTTAGAGGAGCAGCGCTGGCGCTGCTGGTTATAACCGGGCTGTTTGGTGTACTGAACTATGAACTGACAGTTTTTCGGAACATGAGTTTTATTGCTTCCGACATTTATTCGGCACTGACAGCTTTGGCGGTGGCCAATACCTATGAGTTCCAAATGGATGTGCAGACAGCGGAAGTATGTATTCTGATACCTGCGATCGGAGCCGCCCTGCTGAAATTGAAGCCCCTTCCTTTGTTTAGACCGAAAGGAAGGATCTGCTTTCTGGCGGGATGCATTGTCATGTGTATGGCATTCCTTCGCATTTATGTAACTGGAGACCTTTTGGAGAAACAGGGTGTGGATTTCCGGGTGTACCGGCCTCAGTTTAAATATCGTTTCTACGGGACACTGCTGACTACAATACGGACTTTCGGTTATCTGCATGTCAGGGTTCCGGAAAACTATTCCGCGGAAGAGGTAGAGAGGATTGCAAAGCCCTATATTGAAGGGGATCCTTCTGATTCCACGGAGGACTCTGCTGCTAAGGGGGAGAAAAAGAAACAGCCAAATATCATCTGTATCATGAATGAATCCTTTTCGGACCTGTCAGATCTGGGTGATCTTCCCGCGACAGAAGATGCCATGCCCTTTGTACGGTCTTTGAAGAAGAATACCATTCGGGGATATACCTACACTTCGGTTTTCGGAGGGAATACGGCTAATTCCGAGTTTGAGTTCCTCACGGGAAATACTATGGCATTTCTCCCGGATAATTCCGTGCCTTATCAGCTCTTTCTCCGCGGGGATACAGCCGGTCTTACCCGGACGCTGAAGGACCAGGGCTATGGACGGGCACTGGCTCTCCACCCTTACTATAATACGGGCTACAGCCGCTATAAAGTGTACCCGGCTATGGGATTCGACCGCTTCTACTGTTCGGATGATTTTTCGGTGTTTACCGATACATTGAACTATCATATAACAGATAAGGCCAACTATCAGAAGATTATTGATCTCTATGAGAGCCATGACAAGGAAGACGGACCCTTTTATATGTTTAATGTGACTATGCAGAACCATGGCAGCTACACCGGAAGCACTCTGGAGACCGGGGACGCAGTAAAGCTTACGGGAGATTACAGCAGATTTCGGAAGGCACAGCAGTTCCTTAATATGATCCGGATGTCCGACCAGGCTTTAAAAGAGCTGGTGGCATATTTTGAGAGAGAGAAAGAACCTACGGTTATCCTGTTTTTCGGTGATCATCTGCCGGATCTGGACGACGGGTTCTATGATGCCCTTTTAAAGAAATCCATGGATCAGCTGGAAGGGGAAGAACTGACGGAGCTTTACAGAGTGCCTTTCCTGATCTGGGCCAACTATGATATCAAAGAGCGCACCCTGAAGAGGACCAGCAACAATTATCTGTCGGTGCTGCTGGCAGATGCGGCGGGAATCCGGAAAACTCCCTATATGGAGTATTTATCAGATTTGCAGAAAGAGATTCCGGCCATCAATGCTCTGGGATATTGGGATAAAGACGGTCATTTCTATGAGATCGGAGATCAGAGTTCTCCTTATACAGGATTACTCAGAGAATATAATCTGATGGAATATAATAATCTTTTTGGAAAAGAAGAAATGATTAAGGACTTATTTTATCTGAAATGAAAAAAATTTAATTTTATATAATAAAGGAGAGGAACCATGATTATTACATTAAAAGACGGATCAACCAAAGAATATGCTCAGCCTATGGCTGTCATCGATATTGCCAGAGATATCAGTGAGGGGCTGGCCAGAAATGCCTGCGCCGGACAGATTAACGGAAAGACCGTAGATCTTCGGACCGTGGTAGATGAGGACAGTGAGCTTAATATTCTTACTTTCAATGATGACGAAGGGAAAATGGCTTTCCGCCATACGACTTCTCACGTGCTTGCCCAGGCGGTGCTCCGGCTCTTCCCGGAGGCCAAATATACCATCGGGCCGGCCATTGAGGATGGATTCTACTATGATTTTGATGTGAGGCCCATGACCAGGGAAGACCTGGATGCCATCGAGAAAGAGATGAAAAAGATCATCAAGGAAAATCCGCCTATTGAGCGTTTCGAACTGCCCAGAGAAGAGGCAATTGCCCTGATGAAAGAAAAGGAGCAGCCCTATAAGGTCGAGCTGATCGAGGATCTTCCGGAGGATGCTGTCATCAGTTTTTACAAACAGGGTGATTTCACTGACCTTTGCGCAGGCCCGCATCTGATGAGTGTAAAACCGATTAAAGCCTTTAAATTGATATCCTCTTCCGGCGCTTACTGGAGAGGGGATGAGCACAATAAGATGCTCACCAGGATATACGGGACCTCTTTCACGAAGAAATCCGACCTCAAGGAGAGACTGGATTATCTGGAGGAGATTAAACTCAGAGATCACAACAAGCTGGGAAGAGAGATGGATCTTTTCACAACAGTTGATGTTATCGGTCAGGGACTTCCCCTTTTCATGCCAAAGGGAACTAAGATGGTGCAGAAGCTGCAGAGATGGATCGAAGACCTGGAAGATTACGAGTGGGGCTACGTGAGAACCCGGACGCCTCTGATGGCCAAGTCAACCCTCTACAAGATTTCTGACCACTGGTATCATTACAAGGATGGCATGTTTGTCTTTGGTTATGAGAATAAAGAAGATCTGGAGAATGCGGAAGAAGCATCCAGGGAGATTCACGGAGTACAGGATATTGGTATGATTGAAAATGATGCGGACAGCAATGCCTATGCTCTCCGCCCCATGACCTGTCCTTTCCAGTACTATGTATATAAGGCCCGCCAGAAGAGCTACCGGGATCTGCCCTACCGTATGGCGGAGACATCTACTTTATTCAGGAATGAGGACTCCGGAGAAATGCACGGCCTGACCAGAGTGCGTCAGTTTACTATCTCCGAGGGACATCTGGTGTGTACTCCGGAACAGATCAGCCAGGAGTTTAAAGACTGTGTCAGCCTGGCCAAATACTGTCTGACAACTTTAGGACTTCAGGACGATGTGACCTACCGCATGTCCAAGTGGGACCCGAATAACGCAGAAAAATATCTGGGAACGGCAGAGGAATGGGATAAGGTCCAGGATGCCATGCGGGTTATCCTGGATGAGATTGGTCTTGACTATGTGGAAGCCGACGGCGAGGCAGCTTTCTACGGTCCCAAGCTGGATATTCAGGCAAAGAATGTTTACGGCAAAGAGGATACCATGATCACAATCCAGCTGGATATGTTCCTGGCCGAGCGCTATGATATGTACTACATTGACCGGAACGGAGAAAAGAAGCGTCCTTATATTATCCACAGGACTTCCATGGGTTGCTATGAGAGGACTCTGGCCTGGCTGATCGAGAAATATGCCGGCAAGTTCCCCACCTGGCTCTGCGCGGAGCAGGTACGTATTCTCCCCATCTCCGAGAAATATTTTGATTACGCGGATAAAGTATTCAAAGAACTCCGCAGAAACGGTGTTGATGTTACGGTCGACAAACGGGCGGAGAAGATCGGCTATAAGATCAGAGAAGCCCGTATGGATAAACTGCCCTACATGCTGATCGTTGGCGCCCAGGAAGAAGAGGACAATACTGTTGCCGTCCGCAGTCGTTTCGCAGGGGATGAAGGAGCGAAACCTCTTGATCAGTTCGTGGAAGACATCTGTCAGGAAATTCGCACAAAAGCTATCCGCAAAGAGGAGCCGGATAAGAAATAATAGCCAAGGAATACCATGAAATGTTCAATTTTTTCATAGAAGGCGATAAAAGGTTGTGATATAATAACATTACTAAGTGGCGCATGCTGTGATTGCCCACAGATTATTATGAGAAATAGCAACAGTATATTCCATCTGTGAATACGGATTTTTAGTGGTAAAGGAGCGAAAGGCATGGATATTAGAGAGTTATTACCGAAAGATACTGAAGGAAGATTGAGAATTATTCAGGAGACCGTTCCGGGAAGACAGATTACACTTGCTCATGTAATCACCAGTCCGAAGCCGATCGTATACCGCAAGCTTGGCCTGAATCCGGATATTGACTTTGAGCGTTCTGCCATCGGAATCATCACGGTTACCCCCAGTGAGTCTGCGGTTATCGGTGCGGATATCTCCATCAAGAGCGGCGATGTCTACCTGGGATTCGTGGATCGTTTCAGCGGGACCCTGATTCTTACCGGAAGAATCTCAGCCGTCGAATCTGCGGTGAAGGCTGTCATCCATTATTTCCAGACAGAGCTTGG
>CACXGS010000322.1 GCA_902767195.1 uncultured Lachnospiraceae bacterium
ATTTACAGGAAAACAGGTTTTTATTATGAGGTGCAGCTGCTCCCTGATGGTGAGAGCCGCAAACAGAATCTTCTGATGCTGCTGAAAAAAGCGGAAGATTATGAAGATACTGCATTTAAGGGCCTCTTTTATTTTAACCGCTATATGGAACAGATGAAATCCTACGAGATCGAGATGGGTGGATCGGATTCCGCGGAGGATCACAAAGATGCCGTGAAGATTATGACCATCCACAAGAGCAAAGGCCTGGAATTTCCGGTGGTATTTGTCAGCGGACTCTCCAAAAAGTTTAATCTGACGGACACCACAAATGAGGCTGTATTCCATCCGGAACTGGGGATTGGGATGGAATACCGGGATCTGGAGAAGCGGATTCATCACCCATCTTTCTCCAAAAAACTCATCCAGGACAGGATAAAAAGAGACAGCCTGGAGGAGGAGCTGCGGATTCTCTATGTGGCCATGACCAGGGCCAGAGAAAAGCTGATCCTGACCCAGTCTCTGCGGGAGAAGAAACTTTCCGAAATCCATTCCGGCAGGCTGAGCATTTCTGCCAGGCTGGGGGCGTCTTCCTGCTCTGACTGGCTGATGCCGGCCCTCCTTTCCGAGCCTTCTCCCCTCTCTGTATCCTATGTCCGATGGAATCAGATCAGAGATTGTTTTGAGGAGACAGAGGAGGAGCCTGGAGAGATGACGGCATCCCGTTTCCTGGAAGAGTACGGAGACCGTGAGGGCGCCGGGGAGCTGGCCAAGATCTTTTCCTGGCAGTATCCCTGGCGAAAAGAGACTACATGGAAGAGAAAATACTCCGTTTCGGAGTTGAAGCATGCCAGGTCTTCCTCGGATTATTCGGAGGAGGCAGGGACCGGCAATTTGTTTTCCATGCCGGAAATGGAGAAAGAAGAAGTGCCGAAACCCGCTTTTCTCTCGGATGAGAGGTCGGATAAACCGGATCCTGCCGAGAGAGGAACCATTGTCCATAAACTGATGGAATGTATTCCCTTCGGCCGGA
The DNA here is from genome assembly GCA_902767195.1 of uncultured Lachnospiraceae bacterium. The sequence goes on from CACXGS010000322.1 coordinate 1,013, forward strand.
TCGTGACCGAAGACCAGCTGGAAGAGGAACTGGAAAGACAGATCGGAATCTGTCCGGGACTCGACCGGCTGGATCAGAGCGAGCTCGAGAAAGCCTTTGAGGGAGCACGGGCTTTTCTTTTTTCTCCCCAGGGAGAGATGCTCAGAGAATCGGACCGAGAGGGACTCCTTTTTAAAGAAACTCCTTTTACCATAGGCAGTCCTGCAGAACTGGTATATCCTGATTCCCAATCGGAGGAAATGGTGGTAATTCAGGGGATCATTGACCTCTATTGCGAGACAGAGGATGGCCTGTGGCTCCTGGATTACAAGACCGACCGGATCCGGCCGGGGCAGGAGGACCTGCTCCTTGACCGCTATACCGGCCAGATGCTATATTATAAGACAGCTTTGGAGCGGATTACCGGAAAGCCGGTGATCCGGATGGACATTTTTTCCTTTGCCCTAAAGAAGTTTCTTCCGGTAGAGGGAAATCATTAACCTGGAGAAATAAACTGCAAAAGAGAGGAAACCGCCATGGCATCATATGAAAGCTTCGCAGAAGTATACGATGAACTGATGGATGAGGTTCCCTACGGGGAGTGGGCTTCCCGCATCCTGGAGCTGCTCCGTCAGTTCGGAATAGAGGATGGTCTTGTACTTGAACTTGGATGCGGAACAGGCCGTATGATGCAGCGTCTGGAGGAGGCGGGCTATGATATGATCGGTGTGGATTCCTCGGAGGACATGCTCCGGGTGGCCAAAGAAACCACATCGGACAGCTGCCTGTGTCTGCTCCAGGATATGAGAGAGTTTGAACTCTACGGGACGGTAGGCGCTGTGGTATCCGTCTGCGACAGCCTTAATTATATCACGGAGGAAGAAGATCTGATTAAAGTCTTCCGTCTGGTGAATAATTATCTGGATCCGGGCGGAATCTTTATCTTTGATATCAATACAGAACACAAATACCGGGATGTGATCGGGGATACGGTGATTGCCGAGGACCGGGATGACGTGAGTTTCATCTGGTATAATGAATATGATGAGACAGAGCACAGGAATTATATCGACTTGTCTGTTTTTGTGAGAGAGGAAGATGACCGTTACCGGAAGTTCTGCGAGACCCATGTGCAGACCGGTTACCGGACAGACCAGATTCGGGATCTGATCCGGGAGAGCGGTCTTATATACCTTGGTGCTTATGACGGTTACACCGGACATCCGGCCCGGGAGGACAGCGAGAGAGTGGTCTTCCTTGCCAGGGAGCAGGGGAAGACTCTGACATAGATAAGAGGAGGATGACAAAACCATAATGGGAGATTATGTAGTAAGAGGTATGGCAGCCGACAACCAGGTCCGGTTTTTCGGTGCCGTTACCAGGGACCTGACAGAAGAAGCGAGAAAAATACATGAAAGCAGCCCGGTGGTCACGGCAGCCCTGGGCCGCCTGCTGACAGCCGGCGCCATGATGGGAGCCATGTGCAAGAATGATACGGATCTGGTGACGATCCAGATCAAATGTAACGGCCCGATCGGGGGACTGGGCGTCACTGCCGATGCCAGAGCCAGAGTAAAAGGCTATGTTTATCATCCCCAGGTCATGCTGCCCCCCAGCAGCAAAGGGAAGCTGGACGTTGGCGGAGCTTTGGGTGAAGGCGTTCTGCAGGTCATCAAAGATCTGGGAATGAAGGAGCCCTACTCCGGACAGACAGCCCTGGTATCCGGGGAGATTGCCGAAGACCTTACCTATTATTTTGCATCTTCGGAGCAGATTCCCACCTCTGTGGCTCTGGGAGTTCTGATGAATCGAAACAATACGGTCCGTCAGGCCGGAGGATTTATTGTTCAGATGATGCCCTATGCGTCGGAGGAGATTGTGGATACTCTGGAGAAGAGACTGGCTGCCTTTACATCCGTGACCAGCCACCTGGATGCCGGGGAGACACCGGAAGATATGATCCGGAATCTGTTTGAAGGCTACGATGTAGTCATGGAGGACCGGATCCCGGCAGAATACTATTGCAACTGTTCCAGGGAGCGGGTGGAAAAAGCAGTGATCAGTGTCGGAAAAAAAGAGCTTACCGACATGATTCATGAAGGTAAGCCCATTGAAGTGAACTGTCATTTCTGTAATACTCATTACACATTCTCCGTGGAAGACCTGAAGAAAATGCTAAAGGCTGCAAGGTGAATACCTGCAGCCTTATCAGTCGTCTTAAGCTTCCGCCTTCTCGTGGAACTTCAGCGGGATATAGCCCCGGCGGATCTTTGCCTGGCGCTTCTCTTCCCCATGAGAATCGGAGGAGATGACGGTAAAGCGCTCTTCTTTATCTTCCGGAACAGCGAAGATGTCTTCTTCCGGATCAGTGTTCTCCGGAATCTCATCCGAGAGAAGAGGTAAAACGAACTTCTGGACCAGAAGGAACAGTGCGCAGACGGCACCTGCCAGAAGAGTGAGACGGAAGAACCACCGGAATTTGGATTTCTTTTTCATGGCAATCATCCTTTCTTTTTTTTGATTCTTTGATCGTTATGACTGTATTGTAATACCTTTTCCGGAATTCGTCCAGTCCTGAAAGCGACAACTATTTCCAGGGGACAGACTAAAGGGTTAAAAGTTTTGGAGGAATACGATATGAATCTTATAGCAGCAGCTGACAGAACCTGGGGGATCGGCAGGAATGGAGACCTTCTGACTCGCATTTCACGGGATATGCGTTACTTCTCGGAGATGACCACAGGCCATGTGATTGTCATGGGAAGAAAGACACTGGAGAGCTTTCCGGGGGGCAGGCCCCTGCCGGGCAGGACCAACATTGTACTGACCCGGGATCCCGATTACAACGGGAAAGGAGCTGTGGTGGTACACGATATGAAAGAACTGGGAAAGGTGATTTCCACCATGGATGATGAGATCTTCGTGGCAGGCGGAGGCAGCATCTACAGAGAACTGCTTCCTTTCTGCTCCTGCGCCTACATCACGCAGATTGACAGAGAGTTTGAGGCGGATACCTATATGCCCGACCTGGACCGGGAACCCGGATGGATCAGAACCCGGGAGGGAGAATGGCAGGAAGAGAATGGGATTCGTTTTCGCTTTAATGAATATGAGAACCGTAACCCTCAGCGGTTACAGGGATAAAAGGAAGGAGAACCGATGAATCAGGAGATGAACAAAGAGACAAACAAGGAAGGCCGGAAAGAAGAAAGGGAGCTTACGCTGCTGGGCAGTCAGCGCACTGCCTATCCCTCGGAGTACACCCCGGATATTCTGGAGACCTTTGAAAACAGGCATCAGGACCATGACTATTTTGTCAAGTTTAACTGTCCGGAGTTCACCAGCCTGTGTCCTATCACAGGACAGCCGGATTTTGCCACAATCTACATTTCCTATGTGCCGGATGTGAAGATGGTGGAGAGCAAATCCCTGAAGCTTTATCTGTTCAGCTTCCGCAATCACGGGGCTTTTCATGAGGACTGTGTCAATGTCATCATGAAAGACCTGATCCGCCTGATGGACCCCAAATACATCGAAGTCTGGGGCAAATTCCTTCCCAGAGGCGGATTGTCTATTGATCCATACACAAACTACGGGAAAAAGGGAACCGTATGGGAGAAAGCGGCGGCAGACCGTCTGATGAACCATGATCTTTATCCGGAAACGGTAAGGAACCGTTAATTGAAAAGGCAGGCAATAAAATAGAACAAATGTTCACAGAACACTTGTTTTGATTAAAAATGTATGGTATAATGCCTGTTAAGTGATATCAGTAAGTCAGAAGAAAGGAATAATGATATGGCAAAAAGATCAGAACCATCGGTTACAAGACCCTATGCGGGTGGAGATAAGGAAGGAAGACTGGCTGCATTGAATAATGCAGTTTCGGCCATTGAGAAGGCCTATGGCAAGGGATCCGTCATGAAGCTGGGAGATTCGGCAGCGAACATTAATGTATCTGCGATCCCCACGGGTTCCATCAGCCTGGACGTGGCGCTGGGAGTGGGAGGAGTTCCCCGGGGAAGGATCATCGAGATCTACGGACCGGAATCCAGCGGTAAGACCACGGTGGCCCTTCATATGATCGCGGAAGCACAGAAGAGAGACGGCATTGCCGGATTCATCGATGCGGAGCACGCCCTGGATCCCCAGTATGCCCAGAACATCGGTGTGGATATTGATAACCTGTATATTTCCCAGCCGGATAACGGTGAGCAGGCCCTGGAGATTGCCGAGACCATGATCCGTTCCGGTGCCCTGGATATCGTAATCATAGACTCGGTGGCAGCCCTGGTTCCCAAGGCAGAGATCGAGGGAGACATGGACGATCTTCAGGTGGGACTTCACGCCCGCCTTATGTCCAAGGCCATGCGCAAGCTGACCGGAGTGATTTCCCAGTCCAATTGTGTCGTGGTATTCATTAACCAGCTCCGTGAGAAGGTAGGAATCATGTTCGGCAACCCCGAGGTCACTACCGGCGGCCGCGCCCTCAAGTTCTACTCTTCGGTGCGGATGGATGTCCGAAGAGTGGAGTCCATCAAGCAGGGCGGCGAGATCATCGGCAACCATACCAGAGTAAAAGTAGTTAAGAACAAGGTTGCACCGCCTTTTAAGGAAGCGGAGTTTGATATTATGTTCGGCACGGGAATCTCCAGGGAAGGAGACCTGATCGATCTGGCTGTGAAGGTGGATGTGATTAAAAAGAGCGGAGCATGGTACTCCTATCTGGGTGAGAAGATCGGCCAGGGCCGTGAGAATGCCAAGCTCTATCTGAGAGAACATCCGGATGTCATGGCGGAAGTGGAGACAAAAGTCCGGGAGATCCTTCATCTGCCGGTGGATCCGGCAGTCCGGACAGATGATCCGGCCGCCGGCGATACAGCGGGTGTACCTCTTTCCCCTTCTGACGGAGAGTAAGCCATGATATATGAGATTCGTCTGCGCCCCACCAAGGGCAGGAAGATTTATGTGGATCCCGGAGAAAGGGAAGGGATTTATCTCTATCCCGCCGAGATTCGTAAGGCCGGACTGAGGGACGGCCGGGAGCTGACGGACTCTGATTTCGAGGAGCTTCGGCGGCTTTATGCCCTGCCCCGGGCTAAGAAGAGAGCTCTGGGTATCCTGACCAGGAGAGATAAGACCGAACAGGAGCTCAGGGACAAGCTGGAGGAGTCCATGACGGACTCCTTTTCTGTCGATGAAGCGATCAGCTATCTGAAACAGTACGGTTACGTGGATGATTACCGGTATGCATCGGAGTATATCTACTACAAGAGAAGTAAGAAGAGCTTCCGTCAGATCCGGGCAGACTTGAGAAAGAAAGGAATACCGTCGGATATCCTTGAGCAGGCTTTTGAAGAGAGCGGCGGTCAGGAAGAAGAGGATATCAGACAGCTCTTTGACAAGTATATACGCCGATTTGAGGAGATGGACTCTCTGGCCCGGCAGAAGACCTATGCCCATTTTGCCAGAAAGGGTTATGACAGGGAACTGATCGGGAGGCTGATTCGCCTTGAAGATGAGGACAGGGCATGAATCAACCAGTATATTGCACCTTTTGACAGGTATTTGGAATTATCTTGACTTTTTCTACAATAAAGAGTAATATTAATATGTTGTACATCTGTACAGCGATAAGTTTATAAGGAGGTGCTCCTGCTATGGGTGTCATCAATTTAACGGTGATCATTGTTGCCCTGGCAGCTGCACTCATTTCCGCACTTGTTACATACTTTGTAACTGTCGCCTATCGTACCAGAGTGGCAGAGGCAAAGGTGGGCAGCGCGGAGGAACAGGCCCGGGCGATTATTGACGAGGCAGTGAAGACGGCGGACGCGAAGAAGCGGGAAGCCCTGATCGAAGCCAAGGAAGAATCCATGCGGGCTAAGAATGAGTTTGAGAAGGAGACACGTGAGCGTAGGTCGGAACTTCAGAAGTATGAGAGACGCGTTCTCAACAAGGAAGAAGCCATTGACCGGAAGTCGGAATCCCTCGAGAAGAAGGAAGCTGCACTTTCACGCAAGGAGAGTTCTCTGGACAAGCAGCGGGCCAAGGTGGATGAATTACATGCCAAGCGCCTGCAGGAACTGGAAAGAATTTCCGGATTAACCTCTGAACAAGCAAAAGATTATCTGCTTAAAACTGTAGAAGACGACGTAAAGCGAGAGATGGCGGTTCTGGTGAAGGAACTCGAATCCAGAGCCAAAGAAGAAGCATCCAAGAAAGCCAAAGAATATGTTGTGACCGCGATACAGAAGTGCGCGGCAGATCATGTGGCAGAGACAACGATTTCTTTAGTTCAGCTTCCTAATGATGAGATGAAAGGCCGGATTATCGGCCGTGAAGGACGTAACATCCGTACGATCGAGAATCTGACGGGCGTCGACCTCATCATCGATGATACTCCGGAAGCGGTGATCTTATCAAGCTTCGATCCGGTGCGCCGTGAGGTAGCAAGGATCGCCCTTGAGAAACTGATCGTTGACGGACGGATTCATCCGGCCAGAATTGAAGAGATGGTAGAGAAGGCACAGAATGAAGTAGAGCAGACGATGAAGGAAGAAGGCGAGGCCGCTGTCCTTGAGGTAGGTGTCCACGGTATTCGTCCTGAGTTAGTCCGGTTACTTGGTAAGATGAGATATCGTACCAGTTACGGACAGAATGCTTTGAAGCATTCCATTGAAGTTGCCCATCTTTCCGGCCTTTTGGCAGGAGAGATTGGTGTTGATGTGCGTTTGGCAAAAAGAGCCGGACTTCTCCATGATATCGGTAAATCCGTAGATCATGAGATGGAAGGTTCTCATATTACGATCGGTGTAGATTTGTGTAAGAAGTACAAAGAATCTGCAGTCGTTATTAATGCTGTTGCATCACATCATGGAGATGTTGAACCTACTAGTCTGATTGCCTGTATCGTTCAGGCAGCGGATACAATTTCGGCTGCAAGACCGGGTGCCAGACGTGAAACATTAGAAACGTATACGACCAGATTAAAACAGTTAGAAGACATTGCTGACTCCTTTAAGGGAGTAGATAAGACTTTTGCCATTCAGGCAGGTAGAGAAATTCGGGTAATGGTAGTTCCAGATCAGGTTAGTGATGCTGATATGGTTCTGCTTGCGAGAGATATCTCAAAGCAGATTGAGGATGAGTTAGATTATCCGGGCCAGATCAAAGTTAATGTGATTCGTGAATCCAGAGCAATTGATTATGCGAAATAATATACAGCTGCTTTCGGCAGCGTGTATACAATCAGAGAAATGAAAATGAATCGGGCTGCTGATATCAGCAGCCCGATTGTCATGCCCGTAAATTTTGTCTTTCTTCTTTTTTATCTTTATATTGCACTTTTTCTGTAAAATCACTACAATGTATGTGTAATATGATTGACAGCCACACCTTTGATTAACGGGGGAACAATATATGGTACTGCACGATTTTTATATAGGAAAGGTCTTTGACGCCTACGAATACTTTGGAGCTCATCCGCAAAAGGAAGGTGTCCGTTTTCGGGTCTATGCTCCCAATGCAGAGAAGATTGAACTGGTAGGAGACTTTAATAACTGGGAAGGGTCCGGAGATCAGATGCTGCAAAATGAGCAGTCCGGTATATATGAGCTGATTCAGAAGGATGCCCGGCCCGGGCAAATGTACAAATACCGTATCTACCAGAAAGACGGTATCATAATGGATCGCTTTGATCCCTATGCTTTTGCTTCCGAACTCAGACCCAATAATGCGGCCATCATCACGGATATTCATGAATACAGCTTCCAGGATGATGAGTGGATGAAGAACCGCAGCAAGAACTACGATACACCTATGAACATCTATGAGGTCCATGCCGGATCCTGGCGCTGGAACCATGATGATCCCGAGAATGGCTGGTATCACTATGATCAGTTGGGCGAGGAACTGGTCAAATATGTGAAAGATATGGGATATACCCATGTAGAATTTCTTCCTCTGACGGAGCATCCTGCCGATTCCTCCTGGGGGTATCAGGCCAGTGGCTATTTCTGCCCTACTTCCAGATACGGAACCATTCAGGAATGTCAGAAGATGGTAGATCTCTTCCATCGTGAGGGAATCGGCGTGATCATGGATTTTGTTCCCATCCATTTTATAACAGACACCTATGCTCTCGCCAAGTTTGACGGGACAGCCCTCTATGAATATGCGGATCCTGCAAAGGGTTACAGTGAATGGGGTACCTGTAATTTTAATTATTACCGGGGAGAAGTAAGGAGTTTCCTCCAGTCCAGTGCCAACTTCTGGCTCAAAGAGATGCATTTTGACGGGATACGGATGGATGCCATCAGCAATGCCATCTACTGGCAGGGAGATTCCACACTGGGTATTAATGAAGGTGCCCTGGAATTCTTAAAAAACATGAACCAGGGACTTCAGAAGAGACATCCGTCAGCCATGCTCATTGCTGAGGATTCCACCAATTTCCCCAAAGTAACAGCACCGGTAGAGTATGACGGTCTGGGATTTGATTACAAGTGGGACATGGGATGGATGAATGATACCCTGGATTATTTCCGGGTTCATCCTTATGACCGTAAGTTCCACTATCATAAGCTGACTTTCTCCATGATGTATTTCTACCGGGAGAATTATCTTCTGCCTTTCTCCCACGATGAAGTCGTACACGGGAAAGCCACCATCATGCAGAAAATGTGGGGCGATTATGACTATAAGTTCCAGCAGGCCAAAACACTCTATGTATATATGTATACACATCCCGGCAAGAAACTGAACTTTATGAGCAACGAGATTGGTCAGTTCCGGGAGTGGGATGAGAGCAGAGAGAATGACTGGATGCTCCTGGATTATCCCAAACACCGGGCCTTCCACCAGTTTATGAAAGACCTGAATCATCTTTATATAAGTGAGCCCGCATTTTATAACAGTGAATATGACCAGAAGACTTTCCGCTGGCTCGAAGTGGAAGCAGTAGAGGAAAGGGTCTATATCTATGAGAGAATGCACGGAGATGATCATTTTATTATCGCTTTGAACATGAGCGACCAGCAGTACAATGATTATGAGTTCGGCTATGATCATAATGCGGTCCTTCACGAAGTACTCTCCGGTGAGAGACAGGAATATGAAGGTTATTATGACGGGCCCAAAGAAGATATCACGGCGGAAGCCACAGGCTATAAATGGTATCATTACAAGTTCAGCATTACCATACCCGCCCTGGCTGCCATTATTTACAAGGTGGAGATGCTGCCGGAAGAGAAAAAAGTCAGGAAGGTGACCCTGGATCAGAAGTCTCTGGAAATGGCCAGCAGATAAGATCTGTTTGTGATAAAAAATGAAATTAGATGTTAAACTTGATGTATTTGAAGGTCCTCTGGATCTTCTTTTACATTTGATTGAAAAAAATAAAGTCAGTATTTATGATATTCCTATTGTTGAGATTACCGGTCAGTACATGGAATATGTGAATGAACTGGGCCGGATTGCCTCCATGGATGTGATGAGTGAATTCCTGGTAATGGCTGCCACCCTGCTTCGGATCAAGTCAAGAATGCTCCTTCCCAAGGAAAAGGAAGAGGAAGAAGAGGATCCCAGAGAAGAACTGGTCCGTCGGCTGGCTGAATACAAGATGTTCAAGTATGCTGCCATGGAACTGGGAGACCGCAGAGTGGATGCCGATAAGGTTTATTACCGCACAGAATCCATTCCTCAGGCGATCCGGGATTACAGAGAGCCGGTGGTCCCGGAAGAAATTGTCGGAAATGTGACCCTGGACCAGCTCGGAGAGGTCTTCCGGATGGTCATGCGCAGAAAGAAAGACCGGCAGGACCCGGTAAGAAGCCGCTACGGCAAGATCGAAAGAGAGGAATACAAGGTAGAGGACCGGATGATGGTCATCCGAAGAGAGATTCGCGGAATGAAAAGGATCAATTTCCGGACTCTTCTGGATATGCAGCCCAGCCGGGAGAAGGTAGTTGTAACCTTCCTGGCCCTCCTGGAGATGATGAAGATTGGTGAGATCACAGTAAGCCAGGATGAGAATTTCTCGGAGATCTATATCGACAGCAACGATAACTATAAGAAAGATGCCGGGACCCAAAAAGACACATAAACATCTTAAGGAGACAGCAGACCATGAACAACGATAGAATGAAAGGGATAATAGAATCCATCCTGTTCTCTATGGGGGAATCGGTGCCCTTAACTCAGCTGGCACAGGCAGTGGATATGGAAGCAGACCATCTCCGGTGGATACTCTGCGAGATGCGGGAAGAGTACAAAAAAGAGGACCGGGGAATCTGCCTGATGGAACTGGAGAACTCCTGGCAGTTGTGTACCAAACAGGAGAATTATGATTATATAAAAAAACTGGTGAGCCAGCCAGTCAAACGGGTCCTCACCGATGTTTTAATGGAAACCCTCTCCATCATCGCCTACAAACAGCCGGTAACAAAGCAGGAGATTGAGGCAATCCGAGGGGTAAAATGCGACTTTGCAGTCAACAAGCTGGTGGAATACCAGCTTGTGCAGGAATTGGGACGGCTTGACACGATCGGCCATCCTATTGTCTTCGGAACGACAGAAGAGTTCCTTCGAAGCTTCGGAGTGTCTTCTATCGAAGGCTTGCCGGATATCGATGAAGTAAAGAAACAGCTCTTCGAAGAGGAAGCTGAACGAGAGATCGACGGGGAAGTGGACCTGACAACCTGAATCGAACTGGCGGCTTTACCCGCCAATAGAAG
>CACXGS010000323.1 GCA_902767195.1 uncultured Lachnospiraceae bacterium
ACGGGTGACTGTATGTTGTAGGTTGTGGCTATAGCGTTACCTGCCAATAGACGGGAGACTGGAATTCCGCAAGCGAAGGCTTTGCAGGAACAGAGACGAGATCCACTGCTTACGCAGACTAGGGTTCCGGGATAAGAACAAATCGTTCGTGAATATCCCGGAACCCTTAGTCGTAGTTAGCAGTTAGCTCGGCGGGAGTGGGCAACGCCGGAGCGTCGGAATCCAATCGCCTGTCTATTGGGTTTTGCGGCACCGTTCAGCCCTGCAAATCTGTATTTGTGAGGAGAGGCTTATCGTCGGGGAACAGGAAAACGGGCGATCCCGAAGGGTCGCCCGCCATCATTCACTATTATAGATTCTGTAAGATTAGTTGTTGATCAGTTTATCCTCTCCGTTCCAGCTGTAAAGGCTTCTGATCTGCTCGCCGATCTTCTCAGCCGGATGCTCTGCAGCAAGCTTTCTCATCGCTTTGAAGTGTACCTGCTTGCCTGCATCAGACATATCAAGAAGGAATTCCTTAGCAAATGTTCCGTCCTGGATGTCAGACAGAATCTTCTTCATGGTCTTCTTGGTCTCCTCTGTGACGATCTTGGGACCGGTCACATAGTCACCATACTCGGCTGTGTTGGAGATGGAGTAACGCATTCCGGCAAATCCGGACTGGTAAATCAGGTCAACGATCAGCTTCATCTCATGAACGCACTCGAAGTAAGCGTTGCGGGGATCGTATCCGGCTTCTACCAGAGTCTCAAATCCTGCCTGCATCAGTGCACATACACCACCGCAGAGAACAGCCTGCTCACCAAAGAGGTCTGTCTCGGTCTCTGTGCGGAATGTTGTCTCAAGGATACCTGCGCGGGCTCCGCCGATGCCAAGTCCGTAAGCCAGAGCGGTCTCTAAAGCCTTTCCGGTGGCATCCTGCTCAACAGCTACAAGACAAGGAGTTCCTTTGCCTTCCATATACTCGGAACGTACTGTGTGTCCCGGAGCCTTGGGGGCAATCATACATACGTCAACATCCTTCGGGGGTACGATACAGCCGAAATGAATATTGAAACCATGAGCAAACATCAGCATATTGCCCGGCTCAAGGTTGGGCTCGATGCTCTCTTTGTAAAGAGCTGCCTGTTTCTCATCATTAATCAGAATCATGATGATATCTGCCTGTCTTGCGGCTTCAGCTGCTGTGTACACCTTCAGACCCTGTGCCTCGGCCTTAGCCCATGACTTGCTTCCCTCGTACAGTCCGACGATAACGTCCGCACCGGACTCTTTCAGGTTCAGTGCATGCGCATGTCCCTGGCTTCCATAACCGATAATCGCAATCTTTTTTCCCTCAAGATACGATAAATCACAGTCTTCCTGGTAGAAAATCTTTGCTGACATATTATAAATCCTCCTAAAACATTGATACATTTTTTACACTAATGTGTATCATACTCTTTTCTATGAAAGAAATCAAGTATTCCTGTCAATTAATACATAAATATGCACTACAGTGCTTTCATTCCCCGCTCCAGTCCGGTGACACCGGTACGGACCATCTCGATTACTTCAAAATCACCCAGCAGGTTGAGGAAAGCATCCAGTTTATTCTGAGTTCCGGTAAGTTCAATGATCACCGAATCCGGTCCTACATCAACGATCTTAGCGCGGAATACATCGGCGATGGCAATGATATCTCTCTTGTCCTTCTTATCTGCCATAACCTTGACAAGAACCAGCTCTCTGCAGACAGAATCGCTGTTCTCCAACTCAATGATCTTGCGAACTTCCACTAATTTGTTGATCTGATTACGGATCTGCTCCAGGATACGGTCGTCTCCGCAGACAGCGACAGTGATCCTGGTAAACTTGGGATCATTGGTGACGCCCGCGCTGATGCTCTCAATATTATATCCTCGACGGCTGAACAGAGAAGCCACTCTGGCCAGTACGCCGGGATTGTTGTCTACAAGTAACGATAATACCATCGATTTCATAATCACTTCTCTCCTGCTCTATTATCTATCAGTAGGTGGAAATACCCTCTGTCTTCTCCGGATAATATCCGTTTATGAACTTATCGTTGCCCACACCGTACTCATCCTCGATGCCGGGATCTTCTCCCACTCCGAAGATAAAATACTGAAGGGCTGCGCTGTTGGCTTCGTAATCTGTCTGCATAACCCAGGCTCCGCCTGCGCCCAGTCTTCCGGCTGTGTAGGAACCTTCATAAGGGATACGAAGCTGTTCGATCTCGGTAGTTCCCATGGAAATGACCGATGTTAACAGGCTTCGGATCTGATCCTCTGTCAGGTCCGTTGTCACATGACGAAGGGCTCTCATACAGATATTGGTAATGGTCATAATGTCTTCTTTCTTGAGCTCATCATAGATGGAAATGAGCACCTTTCTCTGACGGTCTGTCCGGCCGAACTCACCCATGACATCCTGTCGGATCCGGCAGTAGGCCAGGGCCTGGTAAGGTGTCATCATGTTGGGACCGGCCTTGACATCCTTTTCTCCATGTTTGGAGTTCACGTAGGCTGTCTGCAGGAAATATGCTTCCGCTTCGGTCAGCTCCATGGGTACACCGCCGAGAAGGTCCACGACCTCACGGAAGGCTTCCATATCCACTTCTACGTATCCGTCCAGACGAATACCGAAATTCTGGGCGATGGTCTCATACTCCAGCTGTACGCCGCCGTATGAGTAAGCGGCATTAAACTTGTGATAACCGTAACCCGGAATATCAATATACATATCTCTCATAAGGGAGGTAAGCTTCAGCTTGCCGTTCTTGATGTCAATGGTCGCGATCATTGTAGTATCCGACCTTCCCGCTTCTGTCTCATCCTGCCGCTTGTCGCATCCGATCAGGAGGATATTTACCACATCCTGGTCATAGACAAGACTGGCATCCACTACATTGGCATTGCGCAATGCGTGCTTTGTATCTGTGTGGATGGTATTGGTAGATGCTGTATAGAAAGCAGCAAGGGCACCACCCGCAGCAGACATTGTAAATGCACCGACCAGAAGCAGACAGACCAGGAGCTGGGCAATGATTCGTCCGGCTCTGCCCTGTTTCTTTGTCTTTGTAACTGGTTTCTTCTGAGATGCCATATGTTTCCTCTTTCCTTTCCCGGTCTTTTGCATTACCGGTTTCTGTGCTTTTGGCTGTTCTGTGTACTGGTCTTCCCTGCGGAACATCAGCTCGTCTGTATCAAAGTATCCGGGCTTCTCATCCGGTTTGTTCTGTCCCTGGGATCCCTGTCCGCGGGACTGTGCTTTCTTCTTCCCCGAACGTGAATGCCAGAAAAACTTACCACCCTGTATTCCGGAAAATACAGATCCCATGCCTCCGGACTTCCTGCCCGGGGAGGAGGATCTTGCGGACGGCTTATCTGTCGTCTTCCTAGTCTCTGTCTCTTCGGATGTATGTGAAGCAGCCGAACTGTATTTGCTCCGGCTCTCATAAGCTCTCCTGATACTTTCCCGGTCCTGTCCTTTATGGCCGGCATCTTCCAGGGCCCCGTCAAGCTCTGAGCGGAAACGTCTTGTCTTCACCAGGATAGCCTCATCGATATATTCGTCCGATGAGCCGGAATTCCCGGTGCGGTCCCTGTAGTCATCGACTCCCATATATAACCTCCACTGATTCGTGTCTTCCCTGAAAAAGGGAATAATCTCCAATCTGATATCTTGTTCTATACCTTATAACAAAATTTCCCGTTTTGCAAGTGGAAACTGGATAGAGCACTTTCATTTCCAATACCAGGGATTAAGAGAAATCTTTTGAACAAGCCATCTGGGCAGTTTCCTGTAGTTTCGTCCCAGCTTATAGCCAATGTACTTGGCAGCGCTGTGGATGATGATCTGTGGAATAAGATGAAACTGTCTTTTGCGGATAAAATAGGACAGGGTCTTCTTCACCAGACGGACACCTTCCGATTCCGAGCGGACTTTGAGGAAGAGGCCGCCGTAATCCACCTGGGATACTGCCAGGTCAAAGTTTCGCTTCAGCTGCTCGATGGCCGTGTAATTGTGCCAGTGCCAGACTCTTGCATCCGCCACATAGGCAATCTTCTTTCCTGCCTCGATCAGGCGGGAGGCAAAGATCATATCCTCGTTAAAAATGGTATGGAGGGGAAATCCTCCCATCTCATCATAAACTGACTTGCGGTAGGCCGCGCATACATTGGAGCAGAAAAAAGTCTTGATTCCGAGAACCGGAAGGTCCTCTGCCGACTTGATCCGGCTTTCCCGGGGATAGTTGAATCTCCGGGTATAGGCTTCCACCGGATTATCATGGGAATCCGCCATCTGTCTGCCGTAGGCCGCGCAAACCTGAGGATCTTTAAAGGGGCGGATCAGATTCTCTATCAAGTACTGATCCGCCGGAATCGCATCCTGGGTGAGGAGAAGAATAATGTCTCCGTCGCACATGGCTGCCGCCCGGTTCCTGGTCCCTCCATGATCAAACTCTTCCTTCCGGATATGCACGATCTCACCCTGGGGAAGACTGTCAAACACTTTGCTGTGAAACAGGTCCTTTTCCGTATTAATCAGCAGGATCCTGTCGGGACGATGGGTCTGCTTTTTCAGCATGGCAAGATTCCTGTCCAGCTTCTTATCGGGTTTGTATGTGGGTATGATCACCTGTACTTTCATCTCATTCATCCCATTTTCCCTCCATTTTAATCATTTTTCATAGTGTATCATTTCACCGGGCAAGTAGCAAGGAAAAAGCCGGGCATAGCCCGACTTCTCACTATTTATTCATCTGTTTCCCCAAGTAATCGTTTGACAAGCTTCACCGCTTCCGCTGCATCTTTGGAATAACCGTCCGCCCCGATCTCCCGGGCGAAATCCGGTGTCGTGACCGCTCCGCCGATCATGACTTTGGTTCCAGGCAGCTCCACATTGCGAAGGTCAATGGTTTCTTTCATTTTCATCATCGTCGTGGTCATAAGGGCTGAGAGGACAATAATGGCTGCCCGGTTCTCCTTTGCACAGTCGATG
>CACXGS010000324.1 GCA_902767195.1 uncultured Lachnospiraceae bacterium
CTCCGCGCCTTCGGCGGAGAGAGCCTCCGGCTCTATCCGCCGGGATTGGCCGCCGACTGTGTCGGCGTCCAATCCTGCATTCTCTGTAGACTCACAAATTGCTGCGCAATTCGTTCGTTAAAAGATGGGCGCTCCGCGCCTTCGGCGGAGAGAGCCTCCGGCTCTATCCGCCGGGATTGGCCGCCGACTGTGTCGGCGTCCAATCCTGCATCTTTTACATTATATCACATCATCTCAGTATGACCACCCCGTCCATGGAGAGTTCGTCGTCGAGGATTGCTTCCTTTTCCTCGGGAAGGGTGGTGTTGACATCCAGATAGCTGTTGGAATCCGCCGTAGGGCTCTCATCCAGCTGTGCTATGGAGATCCTGGTACGAACGGGCTTATACTGATTCAGTATGTACATCAGCTGGTGCCGAAGCTCCTCCGTAAGGTGCTGCTTCACCAGTATGGTCACATCATAGATGCCTCTGGCCTTGAAATTCGGCAGCATTTCCACATCCTCCTCCTTATGGAGGGCGCGGACGAGATTGTGCTCTATGACCACCGCCTTCTCATCAAGTATTATCTCAAGTATCCGCTCTATGGCCTTTCTGGTGCCCTTCATCCGGTTAAGGCTGTATGCTTCCTTCACCAGCCGCCTTAAGACCGGGAGCTCCAGGAACCTTCCCTTCAAGTCCAGTCCCATCCAGCTTCCGTAGACAATGAGATACTCCTCGGGGCACACATCCAGGTTCAGCACCTTGGGAAGAGCGTTGATATCCCTCTGGAAATCGTTGTAAATGCTTGAGAAAATGGAGATGTATCTGTGGAAAAAGCTGTTTCTCTCCCTGTAGACCTCGGGATAGGTATTCATGAAATTATCTCCGGTACTGTCGATCACTATATCGGATATGCTGATGCTTCCTTCACCCGAAGCCTCAATGACCACATAGAGATAGCGGCCCGACAGCTCGTAGAGCAGGCAGTCTGTGGATCCGGTAACTCTCTTTGCCCCCATGCGCCTGAAGAAGGACAGCTTTTCCGCCACGTCGGTACTGTCTTCGTAGAGATACTCATCTATATCCATCCCCGCGGCATCCGACAGAAATTCCTTATTGTTGACAGCCAGAATGTAAAATGAGAGCACGGAATCCTCGGAGCCCTCCTTTTTCATTGAAAGCCTGCCCCAGGGCGCATCCTTTTCCGTTGAATCGATGGGCGGGAGAAAGATGCAGTGGAACATCTCGTCTTCAGCAAGGATCAGAGTGGTTCCCTCTTCATAATGAAAGCCCTTAATGAAGGATTTGTTTATCCTGTTTTTTTTGATAGAATACCTGGGCATGTCTTATCCCTTCTCATAAGTTACTATTTCTATTTCCAGACGTCCCGGATACAGCAGACAGTTCTCCGCCGGATATATGTTTGCTTCCCTTATGCTGGCGTATTTGCTGTTTTCGGGTCTGATAAAGAGCTCATACACGAATTCCACGCATTCCAGCTCCTCCAGAGCACGGAAAACCTCTTCGAATTTCAGAGGATCCCCGAAATTCTTTTCCGTCCCGGCATAATCCAGCTCCCGCTTAAGGACATTTTCTATCTGCTCCCGGCAGTCCGTGAAGTGTCTCTTCACATATACCGTACTCTTTACCGACACTCCCACATATACCGGTGAAAGGATCTGGAACCTGGTGGTGATCAGCCTTCTCTCCTGAAGCCTTGAATTGATGGCCTTTTTATATTCCTCGGACAGCACAGGGAAATCCCCGTCCGTTCCCGGCATCACCGCTATGTGTACCAGGTTTTCCAGCTCGTCCATCACCGCACGTATCTTTCTGATACAGAGTCCCGGTGTCTCGGACACCACCCTCTCGTAATCCCCTGCGGTCACGCAGGTATAGGGCTTTAATATATCCCTGCGGAAGCGGGCCTTTACCTCATCCAGTGTCTCCCTGTAAGCCCCGCCGTTTCCCGGTCCCGGATTGAAGAAGCCCGGCTCTCCCGGCAGATCGATGGCTCTTATTATGTTTCCTGCCCGGATATTGCCTCTCGGTCCCTCGGTCACGGCACAGCCGGCCATGAAAAGATCGGCCCCTATAAAGTCCCCGGCATCCTCTATCACTATCTTCCCGTCATTCTCCAGAAGATGGAAGGTCAGGGCATCATCATCTCCCTTGCCGGGACGCACAAAATCAAAGATCTCACTGCCGTCTTTCTCTGTACGCTTCGCTATGAGACAGAAGCTGTCCGGAACTATATGCTTCACGGGAAGCTCTATCTCCTGGTCGTCATAGCCCAGTACCTTCCCCACACGGTAGCGCCGCATTATCTCCTCGCTGTAGATAACGACTCTCACCGTATCCTTTGTCTTGATGGGCGCATATCCGAAGGATTCCTCGTCAAAGGTCAGGGTAAACCTGCCGTTTTCCCCTCTCCGGTACAGACAGTATCTTCCTCTTGCGCCTCCCCCCATGGTGAGCTCATAGCGCCTGTAGGACGAACCCTTTTTCTCCTTGCCGAAGACCAACAGATAGTCCTCATTCTTAAAGGGGCTGACCATTTCTATGGTCTCCGTTTTCTGGCTGGTTATGGCAAGGGAACGGGAATCCTTCTGCCATGCCTCAAAAAGAAAAGCATTGACGGAACGGAACCTGGGTACCACATCATAGCTTGCATGGGTAAGGGTGGCCCTTATGCAATAGCCCTTAAGGGGAGTCTCCTGATAAGGTACGGCCTTCTCTGAGGGCAGACGGAACTTGATCTCCCCGCTTAAAAGAAAGGCCCCGGTGAAATCCCTGACTTTGATCTCCTTAAATCCCTCGCTGGTAAAGCATTCCCACTTAAGGGAAGCAAATATGTTATCCGACCGGTCCTCCACGGGATTCCGGTTAAACCTGGTATCCATGTTGATATAAAAGAAGGTGTCGCTTCCGGGTTCAGGAAGGGCATTGGAGATGAAATATATACTGTCCCCCTCCCTGGGCTTTTCGCCGAATACTCTGGCAGACATCCTGTAATCCCTGTCACTTAAGA
>CACXGS010000325.1 GCA_902767195.1 uncultured Lachnospiraceae bacterium
CAAAATTCGTGACAAGGCCATACTTTCTGGCAATCTTTCCGTCAGCCATATCGGTAAGGCTTGCAATAATGAAAACAACATCGGCAATCCAGAACCGATAGGGGCCGGCAATGTCTGCCAACAGGAAAAATACAAAAAATGGAATGAGGATAATTCTCAAAATAGTCAGCTTATTTGGTAAATTCATCGGCATAAATCACATCTCCTATCAAATCATATTCACTGGCTGCATCAATTCGGACGGATACTATATCTCCAGATACCAGCTCCTCGGGGGAGCGTACAAACACGTTGCCATCTACTTTGGGGGCATCCATGGTTGTTCTTCCGATATAGATATCTTCCTCATAGAGATAGCCTTCAATCAGCACGTCCATTTCCTTTCCGATACAGGATTCGGAAATGGCCAGTGAGATCTCCTGCTGCAACTCCATGATCCGGTCTCTGCGTTCCTGACGTACCTTTTCCGGAATCTGGCCGTCCATCCCGGCTGCCGGAGTTCCCTCTTCTTCCGAATAGGGAAAGACACCGAGGCGCTCAAATTCCATCTGATCCACAAACTCAAGCATTCTCTCGAACTCTTCCTCCGTCTCACCGGGAAATCCGGTGATCAACGTTGTCCGAAGGGTGATGTCGGGAATGACTTCACGCAGTCTGTTGATCCGGCATGTCAGCTCATTCTTCGTGGTTCTCCTACCCATTAATCTCAATATCCGATCCTCACTGTGCTGAATCGGCATGTCAAGATAATGGCATATCTTTGGTTCCTCTTTTATAACCGAAATAAGTTCTTCGGTAATCTCTTCGGGATAGCAGTATAACAGACGAATCCATCTGATACCTTCTATTCCGGAAAGCTTCTTCAGTAATTCGGGAAGACATTTCCTCCCATAAAGATCCACGCCGTAAACCGTGGTTTCCTGGGCTACCAGAATCAGTTCCCTGACGCCTCCCTCTGCAAGCAGCTCTGCCTCCTGCACCAGTTCTTCCATGGGGAAGCTGCGGTAGGATCCCCGGACAGAGGGAATCACGCAATAGGTACAGTTCTTATTGCAGCCTTCTGCAATCTTCAGGTAGGCAGTACCGCTACCGGAACTGATGATGCGCTTATCAGGAAGAGCATCCGGCAGCAGATCTATAGAGGGAAGACAGCGGATTACAGCCTTATCTTCCTCTCTTTCCTCAACCTCATCCCTGTTTTCGAGCAGACGGTCTGCCACGGAGACAATATCGGTGTAACCGGTGGTGCCCACAATAGCATCGACTTCCGGAATTTCCTTCTCCATCTCATCGGCATAACGCTGCGCCAGGCATCCTGTGACGATCAGTCCTTTCAGCCGGCCCTTCTGTTTCCAGGAAGCCATCTCCAGAATAGTATTAATACTCTCTTCCTTGGCATCGTGGATAAAGCAGCAGGTATTCACAACGATGACATCTGCCAGATCCTCCCGGTCGACAATGTTATAGCCGCCCTCCGTCAGCAGACCCAGCATCTTCTCGCTGTCCACCAGGTTCTTATCGCATCCCAGAGATACAAATAGTATATTCTTCATTATAAATGTTTCCATTCTGCAGCCCGGACGCAGTTGTTCATCAGCATGGCGATGGTCATAGGTCCCACTCCTCCGGGAACCGGAGTGATCGCTGATACTTTATCCTTCACACGATCAAAATCCACATCCCCGCAAAGATGGTTATTCTCATCTCTGTGAATGCCCACATCAATAACGACTGCCCCTTCTTTTACATAGGATTCATCAAAAAATCTCGGCTTACCGATGGCTGCCACAAGGATGTCCGCTCTCTGACAGACTTTCTGTAAATCGCGGGTCCTGGAGTGACAGACGGTAACTGTCCCGTTCTCCCGGAGCAGGAGCATGGCCATAGGCTTTCCTACAATGTTGCTTCGGCCTACCACAACACATTCCTTCCCCTCTATACTGATGCCGGAACGCTTGAGAAGCTGAATAATCCCGGCGGGGGTACAGGATACAAAACCCTGCTCTCCGATAGAGAGAGCCCCGACACTCTGAGGATGAAAACCATCCACATCTTTCTGTGGAGAGATGGCATGAATCACTTTCTTCTCGTCCATATGGCCGGGAATCGGCAGCTGGACCAGGATTCCGTCCACTTCCGGATCCGTATTCAAGTCCCGGATCAGAGAGAGCAATTCCTCTTCTCCGGTCTCCTCCGGCAATTCGTAGGCTCTGGATTCAATACCGATATAAGCACATGCCTTCTTTTTATTGTTCACATATACGGTGGAGGCAGGATCCTGACCCACCTGGATGACTGCCAGGCAGGGGGTGATGCCCCGCTTTTTCATACCGGCTACTTCCTCTCTCAATTCATCACGAATCGCCGCGGAAATAGCCTTTCCGTCTATTATCAATGACATATCTGTTATCCCCTGTAAAATAATATTCAGCTTATAGTATCGCATTTCCCGGTTTTCGTAAAGGAAAACCGGGAATCTTTATTAAAATCGTAAGCAAACCGGACAGGTCAGCTGTTGGCCGACAGATAATCCTCCAGTTCTTCAGGGGACATGAGAATCTTTCTGGGCTTTGTCCCTTCCTCAGGGCCTACAATACCGGCTTCAGCCAGCTGGTCGATGATTCGCGCCGCCCGGTTGAAACCGATCTTGAACATTCTCTGCAGCATGCCGATGGTAGCTTTGTCTTTTTCCATGATAAAGCGAGCTGCCGCTTCAAAGTATTCATCCCGGTCCTGGCTGACTGTCTCAGTCTTTATATTCTTCTCAATCTTTTCCGTGACTTTCTTATCGTATGCCTGTTTGATCCTGGCATTTCCTCTCAGGAAATCCGTAATCTTAATAATATCCTCATCGGTGATCAGGGCGCTCTGTACCCGGACCGGTTTCTGATAACCGGAGGGATAGAACAGCATATCGCCGTTACCCAGAAGTTTCTCGGCACCGTTCATATCAATGATCGTCCGGGAATCGGTTCCGGAGGAAACGGACAGAGCTACTCTGGAAGGCACGTTAGCCTTGATCAGACCGGTGATAACGTCCACCGAAGGTCTCTGGGTAGCAATAACCATATGGATACCGGCGGCCCTTGCCAGCTGGGAAAGGCGGACGATAGCATCTTCCACTTCACTCTTGGCAACCATCATAAGGTCTGCCAGCTCATCGATGATAATGACGATCTGAGGCAGTTTGGAAAGCTTCTCCTCACTTACCTCTCCGCTGCGGATGAGGGCATCCACCTTCTTATTGTATCCTGAGAGATTTCTGGTTCCGGTCTCGGCAAACTTTCTGTAGCGGTCAGTCATCTCGGATACTGCCCAGTTCAGGGCACCGGAAGCCTTCTTGGGATCTGTTACTACCGGAATCAGCAAGTGAGGGATCCCGTTATATACATTAAGTTCGACCATCTTGGGGTCCACCATAATAAAGCGGACTTCTTCCGGTGTCGCCTTATAGATGATACTCATAATGATTGTGTTAATAAAAACGGACTTACCGGAACCGGTTGTACCGGCCACCAGCATATGGGGCATTTTTGCCAGATCCGCCATGACGATCTTTCCGCCGATATCCTTACCGGCAGCAAAAGCCAGCTTGGACTTCATGTTACGGAAGGTCCTGTTATCAATCAGATCGCGGAAATATACGGTCTGTACCTTCTTGTTGGGCACTTCGATCCCGATTGCCGCCTTCCCGGGTATGGGAGCTTCAATACGGATATCCGCCGCAGCCAGGTTGAGCTTGATATCGTCGGTAAGGGAGACGATCTTGCTGACCTTAACTCCCTGCTCCGGGAAAAGCTCATAGCGGGTAACCGACGGACCGCAGCTGATGTTGGTGATCTTAACATTGACACCGAAACTGCGCAAAGTCTGCTGCAGCTTCATGGCTGTCTCTTTCAGTTCGGCATCCATCTCTTCGCCGGTCTCTTTGGACCCTGCCGTAAGAAGAGTAACCGGTGGGAAAAGATAGTCAGAAGAAGCCGGGACTGTTCCCTCAGCCAGAGGCCTGGGGGCAGCAGCACGGTCGATGGTAATCTGATCCTTGTCCCCGGTCTTCTCTTTTTTGGCCGGCTTTCCTCTCTTCTCTTCTGAGGATACGGGAGTCTTTCCCATGATCATAGCCGTCTCCGGATCCATGTCATTAACCGGCGGCTCTTCCTCCATGATATGGAAAGCATTGACATCATCCTGAAGGGAATCTGTCTCAGGGACAGATGTTTCAGGAACAGAAGTTTCCGGCATGGAAACCTCAGGAATCGAAACCTCAGGAATGGAGACCTCAGGAACAGTAGCCTCCGGCAGAATCTCTTCCACCGAACGGAAAACGTTACCGGCCATAGCCGGTGCTACAGGCTTCACAGCGATTCCTCTGCCGTTTCCTGTATCAAAAGCAGAATAATCCAGCTCCCCTGTGAAAGGATCTGTTTTGCCATCCTCCTCATCAAAGGGATAGACATGGGCATGAAGTTCTTCCACAGAATCCCTGTTCTTCACCCCGTCCGATGATACGAACACCGGTATATTTACAGGCTCTTTCCGTTTTGTTTTCTCTTTCTTAGCCTCCGTCTCACGGCTTCTGGTATCGTTAATCTCTTTCTCTATCTCTTTAACCTTATCCTCCAGTTTCTTCTCTCTGTCGGATGTTTTTGATTCGGTCACAGGCTCCGGTGTATCCTCATAATACCCGGCAGCGTCGCCTTCCTCCAAAGATGCATAGTAAGCTTCTTCCCGCTGGCGCTTCTTCTCCTGGATCTTATCCTGCCACATCTGGTATTTGGTCCGGATCACAGTATAAGTGTTCCGGAAAAACTCTACCACAGACTTCTGGGTCAGCATAACAACAGCAAGAATCAGAAGGCAGAGAAGAATGATCACAGCACCGGGAATACCAAAGCCCCGGCGAAGAATCTCCGTGAATCCTCCTGCTATAATTCCTCCCAGATGAGGATCTGCCGCCGAATCACCGAAAATCTCTTCGAGAGCATAACCTTCCGGCGCCGTAAACAGCTGGGCGATGCCGGATATAACCATCATAATGATGAACAAAGCGCCGCTCTTTTTGATAGAAAGAACACTGTAGTCATTGGCAATCAGCATGAAGACGATCACACAAAGAACAATGGGCATGGCATACTGGGAGAATCCGAATACACCGAAGAAAAATGATTTCAGAATCTTGCCCACTTCTCCGCAGAGATTAAAATTGCTGAGCATCATCAGAATGGTCAGTCCGACAGCAACGATGATCGTCACTTCATTGCTCATGGGAATGCCTTCGGTCCCCTCTTCCGGGGGGACTTGAGGCGCGCTTCTGCGAGGCGTCTGTGCCTTTGCCACAGTCTTCTTCCCGCCGGAGGTTTTCTTTTTCCGGGGAGACCTGGGCGCGCTGCCCCTGCTGCCCATCGTTTCGTGTTTGTCAAATGTTTTCAAAGCTTTCTGAGCCATATTTTCACCTCTATCATCTATACGAGCTCTAAGGCCCTTCTATACATAATCATCTTCTGATCGATCTCTGTTAACTCCCTGTCGATCTCTGCGATTCTCTTCTTTCTCTCTTCCAGGTCCAGGGCCATATCCCGAACCGTCTTGGCAATGTATCTGGGAAGATTCAGATTATAATCATTCTTCCGGATATCCTCAATATCCACACAGGCGGAAAAACCGGGAATACTTTCCCTCTTATCCATCACTTCCTTAAGATGTTCAAACTCCGGATCTCCCATATTCCCCTGGTCTGTACAATCGAAGAACATGATATCTTTCCGGTCACGGTTCATTCTGAAAAAGAGCATGGCTTCCTGTTGCCCGGCAGATAAAAACATCTGATCCGGCAGCAGGATCACGGTCTCAAGGCAGTTAAGCTCCTGTATCAGATATCTTCTGATCTGGGACTCCTTCCCTTCCCGGTATAAAAGAGCGCTTGGAAGAATAGCCGCCATCGTCCCCTTCTCCTCTAAAATGGGTAGGGCAGACATGACAAAAGGCAGCTCCCCTTTGGACCGGGAACCAAGCAGGTCCTTATTCCAGGGCAGGCGGGATGATTCCAGAATCAGATTGCCGGCTTCAACACCATCCGGCATAAAAACAGCAACCCTGTCCATCTTTTCCGGGGGGAGACCCAGCTCATTCCACTCTCCCTTCTCCATCAGATGAACGGATTCGGGAGATGCCCCTCTCATGAAATACAGGACTCGGACGATCTCCAGAAAAACGGGGTTGGACTCATATCCGTAAAGAAAAAGGTCCTCCCCGGGTGAGGCTCCTTCCTGCAGGGGGGCGGAACCATCAAAAAGAATGCCATACTGAAACTCGGGTACAAAAACATTCCTCCCTTCGCATGGCACACTCTCAAATAATAATCGATAAAGATTCAGGCAGGAATCGGATATATAAGTCTCTTTTTTTGCTCTGGCAAACTGGATCATCAGATCGTGAAAAAGAGACGGAAAATGACTGTAAAGAAGCTCATCACAATTCCAGCTGTCAATCTTTTTAATAATCTTACGGATAAATCTGGCATAACTCTTCTGTTTCTCCTGGGAATGCATCTCATCCAGCATTCTGCAGAAGGAGAAATCCCTGAGATAAAAATAGCCGTTATGTAAATGGATGAATGCTGAAGCATTCTCCATGAAAGTCAGAAATGAAGGAATCTGGAGCTTTCCCCGAAGGGCCATCCGGACCAGCTCTTTAAGCTTGTATCTGTCCTCCAGCAGGCTGTCATACTTCAGACAGCAGTATTCGTAAAACAGGAGAAAGACACAGCAGTCCCTGTATTCCTCGAAAGTCAGACCGGGATGGCTCTCTGTGATCAGAGACATAAATTCAATTCTTAATTGTTTTTCATCCATAGGTCATCTCTCCTAACTGTCCTCTGATGGTTCCCGGGACAGTCCTTCCAGGTGCTGTTTCATTTCCTCGGTCAGGACAGACCGCTCCAGTCTCAGCCTTTCCATGGTCAGGAGCTGCTTCCTTTTCTGGCAGGAGTACAGCTGCCCGACAGCCATCTGGGTAGCCAGATCCGGGCAGTCTATCACAAGCTGGCGGATCATATGTATGGAAAGAACCTTTACTGAGGAATTACCCTGAATCGCGATCAGTCTCTGTTTCTTGATATGTGGATGTTCATTAAAATACCAGGCAAAATAATAGGGATCCATAATCCCGTTGCGGAACTCAATCGACACAAAATTAGAAGGGATGATCTTCCCCTCATGCTGCTTTCCCAAAACAGCGGCCTGGTGAAAGGATGTCAGGCCAATCACAATACTGTTCTCCCTGGCCAGATTCAGACTCTTCACCTTCTTTGGCTCCACAAGGGCCGTAGGCACCTCATAATCATGAATCCCGTTATCTTCATCCAGAAGCTGGCTGATAGAAAGAATCGGGTATTCAATACCCTGGGAAGGAACCTTGGGCTTGATTCGGTTCAATACCACTCCATGTGTAATTGTGCTGATCTTATCAAGCTGTAATTCCACAGTGATTCCTCCTGACTTCCCGGTGATCCATCGAATATTACAGAGTGACCCATAATCCCTCGTATCGTTTATTATATCGTCTTTTTCAAGAATTCTCAATAAAAAATATAAATATTTTTGCAAATAACACTTTTTTTCGCAAGTGCAAGGTTGCAAGTTGAACTGTATCGCTACTAATCCCAATCAACGGACAACCGGTTCCGTCGCAGAGGCGTTGCCCACTCCCGGTAAGCTATCTGCCTGTTCCGACTGGGGCGGCTGAGGC
>CACXGS010000326.1 GCA_902767195.1 uncultured Lachnospiraceae bacterium
AGAATACGGCTGTCATACACATCCATATCGGAATAGGCAATATCACCGATGGTGATGATTCCCTTTAACTTCTTCCCATCAAGGATCGGAAGGGATACAATATGGTCCTTCCTCATCTTATACCAGGCATTCTTCAGGGAAAGTTCGCTGCTGATACCGGGAGTCTCCCTGTATTCAATATCTGAAACCTGCGGGCGGACATCATCAATATAATAAGGCGGCTCTACCTGAAAGTGGTCCAGCACGAACTGGGTCTCTTCATTCACCTGTCCGGCCCGGGATGCTATATACTTCACATCACCGCCGTCCCTCTCGTTCAGTGTGTTCTTAAGATAGGCATAGGAAAGGGCGGAGCAGATAGAGTCTGTATCCGGATTCTTATGTCCGATGATATACACATTCTTTTTCTTTTCCAAAATGAACCTCCTCTTTTGTTATCGTTAGTATTATTACACCCTGGCAAAAAAGTACAATGATCATTCTTTTCCGCCTGGTATTATTGTAAATAAATTCTGTTTCTTTTTCAACTGTTTTTCATGAAAGAGACCCCGGTATTCCTTCCTCGAATAACCTTTTAATTCAAAGACCGGAATGTTCTCACTAAAACGGTTTAAAAAGGTGGCAGCCTCCTCCGCTCTCTCCCTGGAGGAGAAATGGATACTCTCCAGTTCCTTCTCTAACTGCTCAGCTTCCTCCCCGTTCTGCACCCGATCCACAAAGCTTCTCACCGTGACATTTACTTCATAGTAATTCATCCGGACATCGTTATAGAGCAGTCCGGCCAGCTCACCCAGGCCGGGCCAGGCATTGTTGATCCCACCGGTCTCGCACAGGTCGATCAGCTCTTTCCTGGTAAACTTCTTGTAGTCAAGGTCCGCGTACTCCCGCAGGTACATCATCAGCAGATCCGGATTTTTTACCCCTTGATACTGAAAATACTGATTTTTCCTGTGGACATCCTGGAGTATATTACCGAAGGACCACAGGGTACACCGTCCTTTCAGGAACATCAGGAACTCCTCGTAGCCGACGACACTGCTGCTGATCTTTAGAAACTGTTCATAAAGAATATCTGTCTTCATGAATCCGTAAACATACATCATACCGATGATGATCTTTTCCCACTCATCATACATCTTCATGGTGTTCCGGCTTTTCTTGCTCTTTAAAAGAAAATAAAAGCGGTCCTTCATCTCATCGATCACAAAGATCTTGTTGGGTTCTTTTGTGACCGGATTGCCCCGGCGGTAGGTTAGCAGCCCGAAGATCTGAAGATATTCCATGTAGTTCCAGTGGAGATCATCCATGAGCATTTCCTCATTATCCCAGACCTGCACAAGAAAATGAAGCATGTCACCGGACAGCATTTGCAGGATCTTTGTCTGGTCATCGCAGAATTCATCATGCAAAAGCATCAGGTACACATCCTTAGGCAACCCGTTTTCCACAGTGACACCCATGCGGGAAAGCACTGACTTAACCATCTCCACGGGAGTAGCGCTCATGACAGAATGGGATGTATAATCCGATGCCACAACAATTGCTTTTTGCTTATTATATTCTACTGTCATGTCTTTCCTCCCTTCCATCTGAAATAATGTCATTTCCCTGCTGAAATAAAATGCAAAAAGCGGCATTCCCTCAGGAATGCCGCCAGTCATTCATATGTCAGTCTTCGACCCTATGCATTCCGTCCACAGCACTTTTTGTACTTTTTGCCACTGCCGCAAGGACAAGGATCATTCCGTCCGACCTTCGGAGGCTTTACAACGGTCTTAGACTTCTTTTGTTCAAGATAGAGCTCTTTTCTGCGCTCTTCGCTGAGAAGATCATCCCACTGAGGGAGCTCATAGAGCCAGTCCGCCTTTGCTCCGACCATATTATAGTAAAGTTTTTCTTTATCATAATCAAGAGATACCACGGTATCCTCTGTCATATCATCAATGGGATTCGGGACCTTTAAGCTGTCATTGATCCCATCTAAGAACCCGACAAAATAAGTGAGCTCCATACCATACTTTTCGGCAAGTTCTTTTACCGTGCCGCTTACCGGCTCATCAGGAGTCGCAAGGATCTGCTCGTAAACAGCCTTCTCCTGGTTGAAATAACCAAGCCAGAACTGCTGGCCTTCCCTGGATCTGTCATCATGATTGTAAGCGAATTCTCTCCAATCTTTTAACAAAGACATAATGATCTTCCCTTCTTGTCTTAATGATTATGGCGATATCTTATCTTCATCAAGTATAGCAAAAATATCGCCTAAGTTCAATTAGAATAAGTCTACTTTACCGGAATTCTTATCGTTGATCACATAATATGCAGAAGCATCTTCCGGTTTGATATAGATGTTGAGCATCTCGATCTCCTCTTCCTTATGTCCCTCTTCCACATACTGCTTTTTGATCCTGGCTACGATATCATTCAGTGCAGACTCCTGGCCATGATACTGAACAAATACATTCCTCTTACCATGAGTACACTTCTTGGTCTCTTCTTTCTTTGCTACTTTAGCTGCAGTTTCTTTCACTTTTTTAGCAGCCTTGCTTCCGGTTTCCTTAGCCTTATCCGCTGTCTTTTTTGCCTTGGCAGCAGTGGTCTTTGCCTTGGCAACCGTTGCCTTTGCCTTGGAAGCAGTAGTCTTTGCCTTGGAAGTCTCTTTTGAAGTCTCCTTGGAAGTCTCTTTCTTTGTCTCTACTTCGGGCTGCTTTGTATCTGCTGCAACAGTTGCGATTGTCTCTGTAGTCTCTTCTGTAACCGGTGTCACAACCTCGGGAGCTGTCTGAGTCTTCTTTGCTGCTGTCTTTGTTGTTTTCTTGGTAGCTTTTTTACTTGTTGCCATGAAAAATCACTCCTTTTTCAATAAATGTATTAACAATGATCTATATAAAGAAAAAAACTGGAACGAGCCAGTTTTTCCGAAGCACGAGACGGGATTCGAACCCGCGACCCTCGCCTTGGCAAGGCGATACTCCACCACTGAGCCACTCGTGCATATATAATTAAGAATGCACCTTAAAAACTGAACACAGATTACGTCATTTCTTTCAGATGACAATTTCTTTTCTCACCAGAACCTTTCGATCATGCCTAAGATCAAGCGCCCGACCGATTAGTAGCAGTCAGCTCCATACATCGCTGCACTTCCACCTCTGCCCTATCTACCTCGTAGTCTTCAA
>CACXGS010000327.1 GCA_902767195.1 uncultured Lachnospiraceae bacterium
CCCGCCTCCCCGTCTATAAGAAGAGCAAGGACCATGTCCTCGGCATCGTGAACATCAAGGATGTATTCATTTTTCACGAGACCCACCGGAACCAGGATTTTGACCTGCGGCGTATTATGAGAAAGCCTTTCTTCACCTACGAGTTCCAGAAGACGGCGGCCCTCATGGATGAAATGCGCAGCAACTCCATCAGTTTTGCCGTGGTCCTTGATGAGTACGGTGTTACAGCCGGCCTTGTCACCATGGAAGATCTGATCGAGGAAATCATCGGAGATATCCGGGATGAGTTTGATGAGGACGAGGAGAATATGATCCGCAAGGTAGGGGACGGGGAATATGTGATCGAGGGAAGTACCAGGATCGATGATATCAACGACCGGCTGGGAACGGAGATCGAATCCGGCGAATATGATTCGATAGGAGGGCATATGATCGGCCTTCTTGACCATATACCCGAGGAGGGAGAGACCGTCATGGAAGGGAATCTCCTCTTCTGCGCCCATAAGATGGACGCCAACCGCATCGAAACGGTTTATATGAAGATCACTGAAGACTACAATTACGGAAAGGATAACCTGTCACATGATCACTGACAAACAAAGACAGAGAGATTTTGAATACGAAGCGGATTACCAGACCAAAAGCCGCTATAACCCGGAACAGTGGCGGGGAATCATAAGCTCCGGGCAGATCGATGAATCCTGCGTCGAACTGCTGAAGATGATCTATTCCTCCTTCAATCATGTGGCCACCCTTCTCCAGCTTTCCTTCCATAAAGAAGTAAGCCAGGAAGACGTTCTCAACACTCTGAACAAGGCCGGACACATTCTGGGTGAAGCCAATGAACTGGAACCGGAAGTGGATTTCTCCGGCAATGAATACTGGTGGTATCTTTTCTGCTGGGGCAAGGAAACCGATGACAAGGTTCTGGAATTTAAGCTTCAGCCGGAGCTCTCTGAGGCGGTCAGCAGTCTCTGGCCTGAGCTGGAAGAAGCCTACTATGCTTTTATGAATGACGCGGAGAGGAGCCTTCAGATCCGTTACAGCCAGGAGGATGCTGTATGGATTGCGGCCTCCGTTCTTCTTTATGAGAAATATTATCGCTATCCCGGCATTACCACAGACGATATCCTTCTGATGCAATACGAAGTCCAGACCCGGGCCCAGCGGATCTTCGGCCAGGATGTGGACACTGTGGTCATCAACCAGATCTGCAATGCCGACGAGCGGGGACACCGCTATAATTACCTTCGGGATATGTACAAGTATTACCGGGTACCCTTCCCGGGAGAGTTTGACGGAGACCGGGAGAGACCGGATC
The DNA here is from genome assembly GCA_902767195.1 of uncultured Lachnospiraceae bacterium. The sequence goes on from CACXGS010000327.1 coordinate 1,322, forward strand.
CGGAGGAGCTTGATTACAGCGCCTACATATACAGTCTGTTTGGCTATATGACGATTGAGAAGCTTTACGACTTCATTTCCCATGAATATGCTCATCTGGTGGATGAGTCTTATGTGGACCTGACCAATGCCAACGGATTTGTCCGGCTGGCAGCTTTCCTGTCCCGCCAGGGAGGGAAGAGCCTTTCACCCGATGACACTTCAGAGAAGGCCGCCGGATTCCGGATTGACGGAGCGGACTGTGTGGAGACTTTCCGCATGATCGGGGATTCCCTGATTGCAGAGTATCCCAGCTTTTCCTATCTTTCCAGAGGCGAGTGGTACCTGGAGCAGGAAGAAAAGATTGCCCCCGCCCTTGAGGACCGGCTGCTCATTGAGAGCAGAAAGCACACCGGCGCTTACGTAGCGATCCGCACGGTGACAGAAGGGGATAATGTCAACATCGAGACTTCTCTCCATCTTCCCTGGATAGAAGGGGATTCCGCTGACAGCGGATTTATGGAAGACATTCGGGAGAAATGTGACAAACTGGTCCTGATGACATCCGCTCCCTTCCAGGTGGAGATCACGGAAGCAGGCAGTGACGACCCGGTTTCTGCCGGCAAAAAGATCCGGGCCTTCGTCCTCTATTCCTACGATGAGTTCAAGACCATGAAGGAGGAGGACATCATCGGCCTTTTCGGAGGATCTCTGCAGATCTTTGCATCCTACTACACGGATATCTGCCAGAACTATTATCCCCGGGATGGGGAAGATGCCTCCGAAACACCGGCAGCTGACCCGGATAAAGAAACCGCTTCCTCGGGAACAAACACTTCCCTGGAAGACAGCCTGAAGGCAGCTCTCGGATCCAGGCTGACCATCCGGCAGGGGTCCGATACGCCGGGACCAACGGTGCGATACCGGGAGATTCCCGACAATCCTTCCACCGACTACATTACCAAAGCCCTGCAGGGTGTCGGAAGCCGGCAGGATAGTACAGAGAATTATACAGAGCAGCCCAAAGTCTCCCAAGGTTACGGAGGCCGCCGGGAAACAGCAGAAGAGCCTGTTCCCGTGAGCCGGCCGGACCGGGTAAAGATTCCGCCTTCTACCCATCCTGACCGGGCAGATCAGAGTTTTCGTCTCTTCCCTAAAAACACACTGATCAAGGGACCCATGAAGACCCGCAAGTTCCACGAGGCCATCATGACCACGGTGGGGATCATTGAGGGGAAGGATATCGGCACCCTGGGACTGGAACCGGTTCCGGATATCCTGGAACATTTTAAAGAGTATGAGGAGGCCGGAAGAATTCTCCATATCGCCTGTCCCGACCTGGGAGAGAGCGGCTACGAGAGCTTTGTGGAAAACGCTGACATGCAGGACGGAATCTTCAAGACCTTTGCCAACCGGTGCGGACAGGGCCGTTACGTAGTTCTGATGGAGGAAGTCGACCTGAACTGGAGACACCTTTTCGGTGATACCTCCGTTTTGCTCCGCCCCAATCGAAGGGAGGGAGCAAGCAGTGAGACGATCATCACCCTGCGATACTCCGGAGAGTCCTTCCGGCTCCCGTCCAACCTTTACATAGTAGGCACCTGTGATTCGGTGGTCTGTGAGGATACCATCCTGAGTGCTGTTGATTATGATTTTTATATCCGTCCGGTTTCTCCGGAACCCGGAGTGCTGCATACCATGCGTGTTGCAGGAATCTCCCTGGAACGTCTCATGCGTGCAATGAACACCAGAATCTCCTACTTCCTGGGACCGGATTACCAGCTGGGAGAAGGCTTCTTCCTCTCCTCATCCGAGAGAGATGCCCTGGCCTCCCTGGCCAGAGCCTTCCGGGAACAGATCCTGCCGATCCTGGAGAAATGGTTTAACGGAGATATTGAGAGTATCCGATATGTTCTCGGAGACAATGGAAAGACCAGAAATGATACCATCTTCTACCGTGAGATTCCCTTCCGGGACTCCCTCTTTAAAGGGCAGCTTCCCGATTCCTTTGACACAGGCCGGCGAATCTACGAGCTGAATGAAGATGCTTTCATGAACCCGAGAAGCTATATCACGATATATGAGTAACAAGCAGAAATTATGACAGGATGTCCCCTGGAAAGGACATCAAAGATTTGGAGGTTATGATGCGTAAACAATTAAAAAAGGGATTACTGTGCCTGTTGACTGCTGCCCTGATGTGGGGAGCCATGTTCTCCTTCTCTGAAGCGGATACATACTATGCCACTACTGTATCGGGCTACAGGGTAACAAAGGTCAAAAAGGTGAAACTTAGAATGACAAAAGGGCAAAAAGTAGTCCGCTATGCTCTCCGCTTTCTGGGCAATCCCTACGAATACGGGGGAACCAGTCTCACCAACGGAACCGATTGCTCCGGCTTTACCATGAAGATTTTCCGGCATTTCGGCAAAAATATTCCCCGGACTTCATCTTCTCAGAGAAGCGCGGGGAAACGGGTCAAGAGTCTTCGCAAGGCAAAACCCGGCGACCTGATCTGTTATGACGGCCATGTTGCCATCTATATGGGCAAGAACCGGGTCATCCATGCCAGCAATGAGCGGGACGGCATAAAGATCACGAAAAACGCTGCTTACAGACATATTGTCTCCATCCGGCGAATTGTGCGTTAGCCGGTTAAGATATACCGGACGTCATTAATCGGACGTCATCTTAAGAAAACGAAGAAGGAACTTTTCAGCGAGCGATCCGTCGGCGATCGATCTCGCTGCCTCCTTCCGGGGGAACCACCTGCAGCTGTCGATCTCCTTCTCCGAAACATGGGACAGGTCTTCCGTATCCGCCACACAGGAGAAGTTCAGCATCAAAGTGTTGGAAGGCGGGAAGTATTCACTCTTCTCAAAATGTACCGAATGAACGTCAATACCGATCTCTTCCTTCACTTCCCGGATCACGGTATCTTCCGCATTCTCTCCCTTGTTAATGTAACCCGCCACAAGAATATACCGGTCTTTGCCATACTGCTTGATCAGCAGTATTTTTTTTCGGTCCGGACTCTGGATCTCCACACTGACTGCCACGGAGAAAACCGGGAAACGAAACTGACCGCAGGTCTCACAGTAGGGAATCTCTCCCTCGTCCTCCAGGTAGCGGGTGATAAGTTTTGTACCGCATTCCATACAATGTTTCATGATTATTCACTCCTTATATCGCTAATTCACGTCTTTATATTATAAAATATAATAGCAAATACCATTCATGTCAAAAGGGTATGCAAAAACCAACCCTGTATTTAAGCCGATTTTTTGCAAATAATCGTCTGACTATTCTGAATATTATTCCCCCAACAATTCACTATTTTTATGTTTTTGACAAAATTTCTTAATAATTTTCTGCAAAAAATATCTGACAACTTACTGTTTCTATGCTAAAATACTAATAGAAGCTGTTTCGATACCGGCTTGGGGAAACGCCCTCCTTTCCCCTGCCGATCTGTTTAATTAAAGATTCAATGCAAAGGTGGTGTTATTATGGATTACAAGAAGAGAATTATTCAGCTGATCAACGGCATAGATGATACCGACGCTTTGCGTCGCATCTATAATTTTATTACTACCTGGTTCAAGAAAGTGGCATGAGAAATGCCTGACATAAGGAATTTTTTTGATGCCGTGCGACTTTTTTCGCACGGCTTTTTTTCTTGACCGGAATGTGTGAACCATTTATACTGTTTTATAGGAAATAATACGGGAAATTCCCGGGAAAGGAAGATCACTGATGCGCCAACCGATTAGTGCTCATACCAATATACAGAAGCTGATTCCCAACGTCAGCCCCAAATACAGAGAACAGCTGGATATTCCGGAAGACCACGAAAGTGTCGGCCTGATCAGCTGCGATAACGAAGAGGTCCTCTATCTGGCACTGGACGACGCCACTAAGAAGGCCCGGATCCGTGTCAGCCGTGTTCAATCCGCCTATGTAGGAGGACGGAATTCCGCCAATATTTTTAAAGACGCTTCCATGGCCATCATCTCCGGCCCCAAAGTACAGGATGTCAAAAGCGGCCTGTCCCACATCGAGGATTATGTGAACCGTCACTGCTGCCATTATGCGTCACAGTCTGATCCGGAGATTACCTACTATGCTGCCTGGACCCCCCGTGCCGGTCTTTATATGAGGGACCGTCTGGGTGTTCCGGAAGGAACGGCTTACTGCCTACTCTCCTCCACTCCCATGGAGAGCACCTACGCTCTGGATGCTGCCATGAAGGCAAGCAACACGGAGCTGGCCGAGATGTCGGAGATTTTCACCAGTGACAACAAGATATTCGCCTTCCTGACAGGAACGGAATCTGCCTGCCGGTCTGCGGTGGAGGCCTACTGTGCCGCCATTGACCGCTTTGCCGCCAATCCGATGACACTGGAGGTGTAAATGATGAAGATTACCAGACGATACCCCCGTATGATGAGTCAGAAGATCCTGGCCAATGTTTCGGAGAATTTTGCAAAGGCTTACCGTCTTCCGGAAGGGCACCGGAGTGTGGGCTTCTTCGCAACCGATAATGATGATATCGCATATCTTGCTGCAGATGATGCCAGCAAGAAAGCCAGAATCAAAGTCCTGCACGCGGAAACCATGTATGGCGGAAGCCGTTTTGCCGGCGCCCCCAGAACAGGAACCGTCTTTATCTTCTTCTCCGCGGAGAAGATTCAGGACATCAAAAGTGCCATGGGCTATATTCGCGATTTTGTGGAGAACAACTCCGAACTCTACTGTTTTGATGATGACCGGGCTACCTCTTATTATGCCCAGACCATCGCAAGGACGGGTCCCTTCTTTGAGGAGTGGGCTAACATCCCTGCCGGCAAGGCATATTCCTACCTGGTGGGAGCCCCGGTGGAGACCAATCTTGCTCTGGATAAGGCATTAAAAGCCGGAGATGTCAAAATAGCAAGATTTTTCCCCTCCCCGACCCATGCCAATTCCTGCGGCGCCATCCTGACCGGAACAGAGGCTGCCTGCCGGGCTGCCACCGCGGCATTTGTCGAAGGATTAAAGGAAGTAAACCGCGACCCTCTCCATTTCTGAATATAACGAGTTTTTATTGATAGAACATAAGTTGTGTGATATGATAATATATGGTTTTGAAAACCATATATTATCATTTTTTTTGTTATAATCAAAAGATATCACGGATTGTCCGACCGGAAGACGGCTCTGGCAAACCTACATAAGATGGAGGATATCATGCGATTTCGAATAGCAATGGACAGTGCCGGTGAACTGGCTCCTTCGATGCAGAACCGGCCGGAATATACGATTATTCCCCTCACTTTAATCATCGGGGACGAAGAGATCATCGATGACGGCACACTGGACCAGGATGAACTGGTTCATAAGATTGCAGCTTCCCCGGAATGTCCGCGGACAGCCTGTCCTTCCCCGGAAGCCTATCTCCAGGCTTTTGAGTGCGATGCGGACCATATATACGGCATTACCATCTCCGCCGAATTATCCGGATCCTACCAGAGTGCCAAGGTCGCTGAAGACATGTTCCTGGCGGAACACCCGGATGCTAAGATCCACGTATTCAATTCCCGCTCCACTTCCGTAGCTGAAACCATGGTTGCCATGATGATCGAAGACATGGAAGAGGAGGGCTGTTCTTTCGAGGAGATCGTGGAAAAGGTGGAGGCTTACTGCATTAAGAAAGACACCTACTTCACCCTGGATAATCTGGAGACCCTGCGGAAGAACGGAAGACTTTCCAACCTCAAGGCTCTGGCCGCCAACCTTCTGAAGATCAAGCCCATCTGCATCGGTACCGACGAGGGAACCATCGAGCAGCTGGACCAGGCCAGAGGTTCCACCAAAGCCCTGAAGAAGATGTGTTCTCACATTGTCCGGAGAACGACAGACCCTGCCACCCGGCGTCTGGGCATTGCTTACGTGAATTGTCTGGACCGGGCCCATATGGTACGGGATGCCATCCTCAAGGAGATTCCGGTCAAAGAAGTCATCATCCAGAAGACGGGAGGGCTTTCCACCACCTATGCCAACGACGGTGGAATTATTGTTGTTATCTAGGAAAAACATTTCCAGATAAACTAAAGATTTTCCCTTTTAAAAGAACAGACAATCCTGTATAATTAATAACAGAAAACATTATTATTTTTATTCAAGGAGGTATATCATTATGGCTGTTAATCGTTTCGTCCTCAACGGTATTTCCTACCACGGACATGGCGCAATCAATGAGATTCCCGGCATCGTTGCTGCTAAGGGTTACAAGAAAGCTTTCGTTGCTTCCGATCCCGATCTTGTAAAGTTTGGCGTAACTAATAAAGTTACAGATCTTCTTGCTGAGAACGGTATCGAATTTGAAGTATATTCCGATATTAAGCCGAATCCCACAATC
>CACXGS010000328.1 GCA_902767195.1 uncultured Lachnospiraceae bacterium
CGGGGTATGGCTCAGTTTGGTTAGAGCGCACGGCTGGGGGCCGTGAGGTCGCAAGTTCGAATCTTGTTACCCCGATTTTTTCTTTTCATAGGGTGTTTTTCTTTATTTAATATGCATTTCCTTGCATAATATGAATTTTTTCTTTTCTGTTCCTTCATTTACGGCTAATTTATCATTGATTTTCTCAGTAAATACCTGTATAATTGTTCTCGGAATAATAATTGTTATCTGCTAATAATAATGAAAAGGAGAAATTGTTATGAAGAAATTTTTAGTACTTGCAATGGCTGTTGTAATGACAGCGGCCCTTCTGGCAGGATGCGGCTCTTCAGACAAGAAGTCAGAGGGACAGACATCAGCCGGCGGAGTGAAGACGGTTCAGGAAGGTGTTCTTACCATGGCTACTAACGCTTACTTCCCGCCTTATGAATTCTATCAGGGAAGCGAGATCGTAGGTATCGACGCAGAGATCGCCAAAGCCATTGCCGATAAGCTGGGACTGGAGCTTCAGATCCAGGATATGGAGTTTGACTCTATCATCACTGCAGTTCAGACCGGAAAGGCTGACATGGGACTGGCAGGAATGACCGTTACGGAAGAGCGTCTTAAGAATATTAATTTCTCTGACAGCTACGCAACCGGTATTCAGTCAATCGTCGTAAAAGAGGATTCTGATATTGCATCCGTTGATGACCTGAAGGGCAAGAAGATTGGTGTTCAGTTATCAACTACCGGCGATATCTATGCCTGTGACGATTTCGGTGAGGAGAATGTAGAGAAGTACAATAAAGGAAACGATGCCATTTTAGCACTTTCCCAGGGCAAGGTTGACGCGGTTATCATTGACAATGAGCCGGCCAAGTCTTATGTAGCAGCCACAAAAGGACTGAAGGTTCTCGATACAGAGTACGTTCAGGAAGAGTATGCTGCATGTATCTCCAAGGATAATGAAGAGCTTCTTAAGGCTGTTAACGAGGCATTAAGTGAATTAAGAGAGGACGGAACACTCCAGTCCATCATGGATAAATACATTTCCGCAGAATAGGATATGTAAGAGTACAAGCATTTATACATGTCAGAGTCAGGAGGCTGAGTTTTCAGCCTCCTGAATATTTAAGGGTGCGTGTATTGCCATAAAGGAAGGATATAGAATGCAGGAATTTTTTGCTACTTTGACAGAAAAGTTTTATTTTGATTTTATAGTTGATGACAGATGGAAGTTCATCACAGACGGATTAAAGGTGACCATAGAAGTAACCTTGCTGTCACTGGTGATCGGTCTTATTCTGGGAGCTCTCGTTGCGGTGATACGTACTGCCCACGACCAGCTCCGGGAAGGAGATGGGAAAGGTAATATATTATTAAATATTATCAATACAATCTGCAGGATATACCTTACCATCATTCGGGGAACGCCTCAGCTGGTTCAGCTTCTGATCATGTTCTTTATTATAATGAATGCCCCGGGCATCAGTAAAGTTACCGTAGCTGTAGTTACTTTCGGAATCAATTCGGGAGCCTATGTTGCCGAGATTTTCCGTTCCGGTATCATGTCGGTGGATTCCGGTCAGATGGAGGCCGGAAGGTCTCTGGGATTAAGCTATCATGATACTATGCTGCAGATTATTATGCCCCAGGCCATGAAGAACTGCCTTCCCGCCCTGGTCAACGAGATGATCACCATGCTCAAAGAGACATCCATCTGCGGTTACATCGGTTTAAATGAGCTTACCAGAGGCGGAGATATTATCAGGGGTACAACCTTTGACGCCCTGCTGCCGCTGTTTACTGTAGCCATCATTTATCTGGTCATCGTTATGTTCTTTACCTGGGTTATGGGCATTATAGAGAGGAGGATGAGGGAAAGTGATATCCGTTAATCATCTGTATAAATCATTTGGAAAACATGAAGTATTGAAAGATATTACCGAACACATCCACCCAGGAGAGAAGATCGTTATCATCGGACCCTCCGGTTCCGGTAAATCCACTTTCCTCCGCTGTCTGAATCTTCTGGAACGTCCTACATCCGGTCAGATTATATTTGACGGGACCGACATCACGGACCCCAAGGTAGATATCAATAAAGTAAGACAGCATATGGGCATGGTGTTCCAGCACTTCAATCTCTTTCCCCATAAGACTGTTATGGAGAATATCACCCTTGCGCCGGTACGGTTGAAACTGATGAAACAGGAGGAGGCTAATGAAGAAGCCCTCCGTCTGCTTAACCTGGTAGGTCTTTCCGACAAGGCAGATTCCTATCCCATCCAGCTTTCCGGCGGCCAGAAACAGAGGATCGCCATTGTCCGGTCTATGGCTATGAAGCCCAAGGTCATGCTCTTTGACGAGCCCACCAGCGCCCTGGATCCGGAGATGGTCGGTGAAGTTCTGGAAGTAATGAAGGAACTGGCCGAGGAAGGTATGACCATGGCAGTTGTAACCCATGAGATGGGATTCGCCAGAGAGGTGGGAACCAGACTCTTCTTCATGGATGAGGGAGTAATCCTGGAGCAGGGGCTTCCCAAAGACGTGTTTGACAATCCCAGGGAACAGCGTACCCAGGAATTCTTATCAAAAGTATTATAATAGTAAGACAGGCTGCTGTGATGCGAATGATCGTATTACAGCAGTTTTTTTATTACCGTAATTTGCATCATTTGAGACAGTTGTATTAATTGTTTTAGATATTATCTTTGTATTTATAAAATGCGGACAAAAACAAGAATAGTCAGAAAATAAGCTCTTGGACACGATATTTACAAATGTAAAAATAAAAAGGAATTAACGAGATAAAATAATGATTTTATGCCAATTATACTGCAAAAAGTAAAAATAAATTGAAAAAAAGTATTGACAATGATGCCCCTGATAGTTATAATAATAATCAGAAAAAGGGGGGTGGGAGAATGAAAAAGATTGTTAATGATGTTCGATTGATGATTAAAGTCTGTGACATGTATTACAATCAGAACCTGAATCAGCAGAAGATCGCTTCAGCTCTTGCAATCTCCCGGCCTACTGTTTCCAGACTTCTGTCCTCTGCCAGGGAGGAAGGGATCGTGAAGATCAGCATTTCAAACCTGGAGGAGATCCGTTACTGGGAGCTGGAGCGCCAGCTGGAAGACCGGTACGGACTCAGGGAGGTACTGATCGCCGATTCACCGGAGAATGAATCAGAGGAGTTTGACCTTCTTGGCAGTCTGGCTGCCCACTATGTGGTCTTTAAGATCAAGGCGGGCAATATTGTCGGAGTTTCGATGGGAAGAACACTCCGCCGTATGATCGATCATATCGATCATCCCGATGTGGCAGATGTCACAGTGGTTTCCATGATCGGGGGACTGGGGGACCTGAGAACGGAACTCCATTCCAACAGCATTGCGGAATCTCTGGCCAGGGTATATGACGGGACCTTTATTCCCCTCCACGCACCTGCCAGAGTGTCTACCAGGAAGATGAGAGATGATCTGATGAAAGAAGGGAGCCTTTCCAGAGCTGTTCAGTATATTAAGCATATTGATGTGGCTCTCCTGGGAATCGGTTATCCCAATGAATATTCTTCCATCGCGGCAACCGGATACTTCGAAGAGGAAGACGTCGAACGGCTCAAGGCCAAAGGGGTAGCCGGAGACATTTGCATGCAGTTCTATGATATTAACGGAAGCACCGCTCCTTTCCGCACGGAGAACAATGTGGTTGGGGCAGATATAAGGACTCTTCACCGTATTCCGCTGCGTGTCGGAATTGCCGGGGGAGAGGAGAAGTTCCCGTCAATCTGCGGGGCTGTCCGTGGCAAGTACATCAATGTTCTGATTACGGACATCACCTGTGCAAGGATGCTTGCCGGACAGGAGCCCGATTCCGCAGTATTAACCATGTAACATAATAACACCATATATATTTTTTAAGGGGGTACACCTAGATATGAATGAGATTTTGAACCTGACTATCAACGAGATGCCGCAAACCGAATTTGACTGCTCCTGCGGTCGCCATCACAACTTCAGTGTCCATGAGATGTCGATTCGTAAGGGAGCGATCGAAGACCTGCCGAAGATGGCAGAACCCTTTAAGGACGGTAAGATTCTGGTAGTATTTGATAACAATACCTACAAGGTTGCCGGAAAGAAGGCTGTAGAACTCCTCAAGGATAACGGCTTTAATGTCAAGGAATTACTGTTTGATACCGGTGATGATATTCTGATCCCGGATGAGGCGACACTTGGCCGGATCGTCCAGGAGCAGGATCTGGATACATCCCTCATGGTTGCAGTTGGTTCCGGTGTTATCAATGATTCCGTGAAGTTTGTAACTTCCCGTACCGGACTTCCCTACATCATCGTGGCCACTGCGCCTTCCATGGACGGATACGTGGCAGACGGAGCACCCATCTTTTCCCAGGGACATAAGTACTCACCCGTTGCTCATCTTACCTATGGTCTTGTCGGTGACACAGATATCCTGAAGACAGCACCGGATGATCTGATCCAGGCAGGCTTCGGCGACATGGTAGGTAAGATCACGGCGATTGCCGACTGGGATCTTTCTGTGAAGGCGAACAACGACTATCGTTGTGACACCTGTGTGGAACTGACTAACCGGGCTATGAAGCTCACTTTTGATTCCTGCGACAAGCTTCCCGAAAGAGATCCGGAAGCTCTGGGTAATCTTCTGGAAGGTTTGACCCTGACCGGTGTTGCCATGGCTCTGGTGAATATTTCCCGTCCGGCATCCGGAGGAGAGCATATGCTGTCCCATTTCTGGGAGATGGATTATGTTGAGCGTGGACTGAACCCCAACCATCATGGCATTCAGGTCGGTGTTGCCACACCGGTGCTGGCCAGATTCTTTGAGGAGCTTAAAGATGAGCTTCCCGAAGGCGTTATGGATCTGTGTCCTCCTCATGAGGAGATTGAAGCGCTGCTCAAGAGAGGCGGAGCTCCTTACAGACCGCAGCAGATCAACATCAGCAGAGAGCTTTTCCTTCAGAGTCTGCTGGAAGGCTATAAGGTACGTCCCCGCTATTCCATCATGCAGTTCGCGAAAGATAAGGGAAGACTCGAAGAGATCGCACACAAGATTACACGAGATATCTACGGAGAATAAGGAGAGAAGATATGTTAAAGAAAGAAGAAGCTTTGAATGGCGTGAAACTGTTTGTTCTGGATATGGACGGTACTGTATATATCAGTGATTCTCTGATCGAAGGATCCCTGGACTTCATCCGTGAGGTAGAGGCAGATCCGGAGAGAGATTATATCTTCTTTACCAATAATGCTTCCAGAGTTCCTTCAGTTTACGTGGAGAAGCTTCATAAGCTGGGTCTTGACGTGGACGAGAGCAAGGTCGTTACGGCCGGGGACGTCTGTGCGGAGTTCCTCAAGGTGAATTATCCGGGAGCACGGATTTTCCTGAACGGTACCCCTCTTCTGGAGGAGAACTGGAAAGCAAAGGGACTGAACCTGGTGGAAGAGGATCCGGATGTCTGCGTGCAGAGCTTTGATACAACATTAACCTATCATAAGCTGGACAGGATCTGTCATTATATCAGGAACGGCGTTCCCTTTATCGCCACCCACATGGATACCAACTGTCCGACAGACTATGGTTTTATGCCGGACTGCGGCGCTATGTGCAGTCTGATTACCGATTCCACCGGCGTTAAGCCCAGATTCCTCGGCAAGCCCTGGAAAGAGACAGTTGATATGATTACTGAGATTACGGGCTATAAGCCGGAGGAGATGGCCTTTGTAGGTGACCGCCTCTATACTGATGTCCGGACCGGCGTTGACAACGGCTGCAGAGGTTTTCTGGTACTTACCGGAGAGGCAGATATGCAGACAGTAGCGGAATCCGATGTAGAGCCGACCTGCATCTATGATTCCCTGAACGAGATGAGAAAATATTTATAAATCATACATTAGTTTCAATATTTCATAGCAAAGGAAGGAGAATATTATGAAGATCGTATTCGGATGTGACCCCAACGCAACAGAATTTAAACTGCACCTGATGGATTATGTAAAGGAACTCGGACATGAAGTAGAGGATTTCGGCAGTGATGACCCCATCTACGCCAATGTTGCCATTAAATGTGCCGAGGCAGTGGCAGCCGGTCAGTTTGACCGTGCCATCGTCGTATGTGGAACCGGTATCGGCGTTTCCATCGCTGCCAACAAGGTTAAGGGAGCTTACGCAGCATGTATCCATGATGTATATCAGGCACAGAGAGCAGCTCTCTCCAACAATGCCAATGTGATCACCATGGGATCCCAGGTAATCGGACTTAAGCTTGCCGAGTGCATGGTTAAAGAATACCTGTCATGACCATATGATCCCAACAGCAGATCCAAAGATAAAGTACAGCGGATCGTTGATTTCGAGAACGAATAGACAACAGTATCATATATTTGCACATTTTTTAGGAGGGTAATATGAGATTTTTTATTGACACAGCCAATGTTGATGATATCAGAAAAGCCAATGATATGGGTGTGATCTGCGGAGTTACCACCAATCCGTCTCTGATCGCCAAAGAAGGAAGAGATTTCAATGAAGTGATCGCTGAGATCGCATCCATTGTGGACGGCGCTATCAGCGGTGAAGTAAAAGCCACCACCACAGACGCCGAGGGAATGATCGCAGAGGGAAGAGAGATTGCTGCCATTCATCCCAACATGGTTGTTAAGATTCCTATGACGGTAGAAGGACTCAAGGCCACCAAAGTACTTGCAGCTGAGGGAATCAAGACCAATGTCACACTGATCTTCAATGCCAACCAGGCTCTTCTTGCAGCCAGGGCAGGAGCAACTTATGTATCTCCCTTCCTGGGAAGACTGGATGATATCAATGTCCGCGGTGTGGATCTGATTGCTGAGATCGCAGAGATCTTCAGAGTGGCTGATATCGACACCAAGATCATCGCAGCCAGCGTAAGGAATCCGATCCATGTAACCGACTGTGCCCTTGCCGGAGCAGACATCGCTACAGTACCTTATAAAGTAATTGAGCAGATGACCAAGCATCCCCTTACCGATGCCGGAATCGAAAAGTTCAAAGCAGATTATATTGCTGTATTCGGAGAATAGGAGGAGTCATGAATAAATTAGAACTTCAGAAAATGGCCAATAAAGTGAGAAATGGGATCATTGACGGTGTTCATGCCGCCAAGGCCGGACATCCGGGCGGATCTTTATCTGCAGCTGAGGTGTTCACATATCTTTACTTTGTGGAGATGAACATTGATCCGAAGAATCCGGAAGATCCTGACAGAGACCGTTTCGTCCTTTCCAAGGGACATACCGCTCCCGGTTATTACTCTGTACTGGCCCACAGAGGATACTTCCCGGTAGAAGACCTTCTGACACTTCGTCATCTGGGATCCCATCTTCAGGGACATCCCTGTAAGCAGCATACACCCGGCGTTGACATGAGCTCCGGTTCTCTGGGACAGGGAATCTCCGCAGCTGTGGGAATGGCCCTGGGCGCAAAATATCAGAAGAAGGATTTCAGAGTTTACACTCTCCTGGGAGATGGAGAGATTCAGGAAGGTCAGGTTTGGGAGGCCGCTATGTTTGCAGCAGCAAAGAACCTTGACAACCTGGTAGTGATCGTTGATAACAACGGTCTTCAGATTGACGGAAACATAGCTGATGTGAATTCTCCTTATCCTATTGATAAGAAGTTCGAAGCATTTAATTTCCATGTGATCAACGTGGCAGACGGCAATGATTTCGATCAGCTGGATGCAGCATTTAAAGAGGCAAGAACGGCTGGTAAACCAGTAGCCATCATCATGAAGACCGTGAAGGGCAAGGGAGTATCCTTTATGGAGAACCAGGCCGGATGGCATGGAAAGGCACCGAATGATGAAGAGTACGCCATTGCTAAAGAAGATCTGAAGAAAGTGGAGGAAGCATTATGTCAGAAGTAAAGAAGATTGCGACAAGAGAAAGCTACGGAAATGCTCTGGTGGAGCTTGGAAAAGAACATGATAATGTTGTAGTGCTTGATGCCGATCTGGCTGGTGCAACCAAAACCGGTACTTTTAAGAAAGCATTTCCCGATCGTTTTTATGACTGCGGTATCGCCGAGGCCAATCTGATGGGAGTGGCAGCCGGACTGTCCACCACAGGACTGGTTCCTTTTGCCAGTTCTTTTGCCATGTTTGCGGCAGGACGTGCTTTTGAGCAGGTTCGTAATTCCATCGGATATCCTCATCTGAATGTGAAGATCGGTGCTACCCATGCCGGAATCTCTGTTGGAGAAGACGGAGCAACTCACCAGTGTAATGAGGATATCGCTCTTATGAGAACGATTCCCGGCATGACGATTATCAGTCCTTCGGATGATGTGGAAGCAAAGGCTGCTGTGAAGGCTGCCTATGAGATGGACGGGCCGGTCTATTTGAGATTCGGACGTCTGGCTGTACCGGTAATCAATGATAAGCCGGAATACAACTTTGAGATTGGTAAGGGCGTTGTTCTTCGCGGCGGAAGCGATGTTGCCATTATCGCTACCGGCCTTTGTGTTAATTCTGCTCTCGAGGCAGCAGACCTTCTGGCAGCTGACGGGATTAATGCCATGGTGATCAATATTCACACCATCAAGCCGATCGATAAAGAATTGATCATTGCTGCAGCCAGGAAGACCGGTAAGGTTGTTACTGTGGAAGAGCACTCCGTAATCGGCGGCCTTGGAGGAGCAGTCTGTGAAGTCCTCTCTGAGAATGCGCCGGTACCGGTTAAGCGGATTGGAATCAATGACGTATTCGGCGAGTCCGGACCTGCTGTTAAGCTTCTGGAGAAATACGGACTTGACGGCAAGGGCGTATATGAGTCAGTAAAGGCTTTTGTATAATCAGATCAATCAGTTAATAATTGAATCGCATTATTTTATATACCACCAACGTGTGAAAGGAGATTAGTAATGAAGTATTTAATGGGTATCGAC
>CACXGS010000329.1 GCA_902767195.1 uncultured Lachnospiraceae bacterium
AATCGGGGGGCCTGCGGGAGCGGCCACAACCCAGATTCAGCTGGAATTGATGGAGGTGAAGATCAACCCTTTGACTCTTCGGGAGATTACAAGGATATGGACTGCTTTTCATTTTCTTCCCTTTGATCTTTATGCCACAAAAAAGGGCTGTATGAAAGCTTATCTGGATAAATACCGGCTGATCTGTGATACCAACAGTGACCTGTTGGTGGAGACGGTGAATCTTGCCCGGGGAGGAAGTCTCCAGGCGGCGGGAATTGCCATGCATGTGCTGGCGGATACCTGGGCTCACCGCTATTTTGCGGGGGTTCCTTCTCTGGTGATTAATAATATCAATTACTATTTTTATGAATTACTGCCGGATGAAGAGACCGGCCGTTTGAAGGAAAGGCCTCTTTCCTTCTCCCATAATCCGACCCAGGAAGACAGTATCGAGAAAGACCGCTATGTCTCAACCCTCTACCAGACCAGCGAACAATCTGTGATGAATCTGGGACATGGAAGGGCCGGGCATTTGCCGGATTACAGTTTTATGAGATACAAATATATGCCTGCATGGGGAGAGTTTCGGGAAGTGATCAAAGATAATCCTTCCGAATATCTGCATGCCTTTGGCCAGATGATCTATGGCCTCAAATATCTGCGGGGGCAGACGGAGTCTTTTGAGAAAGAACACTATGACTGGGAAGCCGTTGAGCCCTGGAGAGAGAAAATCGTTTCCATTCTTGAGAAACGGCAGCTCAACGCCTGCCAGGACTGGAAAGAATTTGGAGAGAGTTTGTCGGGGCAGGAAATTGAAGACTTTGACATGGACCGGTATGCGCAAGAATATATTGCCGCATCAGAAGATAAGAAAAATGATACTTTTCTGGGTTCTTTCATCCTGGCTGCCATGGCTCAGAAAGTCATGGTCTCCGGGGCCATTATAGAATCCGGCAACTATCATGCCGGTCTTCCCAGAGACCTGAACCGGACTTTATTCTCACGGAAAGGAAAGAAATCAGACAAGAGCAGCGGGCAGGAGAAAGGAGACGTTCATGACAAGGATTCAGAGGATTAGAAATTTTATCTTCGGTCTCGGAATGCTGATCTGCGGTCTTATCATTCTTCTGGATCCCCAAGACGGATATATGATAACCAGCTATATTCTGACAGCCTTCCTGGCTATGGCCGGTATCCGGGGAATCGTTTTTTATTTTGTTATGGCAAGACATATGATTGACGGGATGCTGATTCTGATCAGCGGAATCTTTATGCTGGACCTGTCAGCTTTTACACTGACTTTGCTGAATCTGCCCAGAGGATACGTCATAATCTACCTTCTGATCCTGCACCTTTTGAATGGGCTGAAAGAAATCTTACGGGGACTGGAGGTCAGAAATTATCAGATTGGAAGATGGAAAATGAAGATTGCTTTCGGATGCGCCAATGTTCTGACTGCCCTGGGAGCCTTGTTTTTCGGCACAGTATTAGGATCCAACCATCTGGTGATTACGGTATTTTCCTGTGGAATAATGTATTCTTCGGTTGTCTGTCTCCTGTCCGCCATACGAAAAAACGATGAGGCTGTATTCAGCGAGCAATAATACTTTAGGAAGAACATTATGAAAGAAAATATTACATTGGAAAAAGGAAACATGGACAAATGGATGAACTGGGCTTTTGAGCTTCAGGCCCTGGCCCAGGAAGGTCTTTATTACGGGAACGGACCTTTTGATATCCAGCGCTATGAGAGAATTCGGGAGATTGCTGCTGCCATGATCAGCGATCATACCGATCTGCCTGTCCGGAAGGTCAGGGATCTCTTCTGCTCGGATGTGGGCTACGTCACTCCAAAGCTTGACAGCAGGGGAGCGATCTTCAAAGACCATAAGATCCTTCTGGTTCAGGAAAAAAACGGGGAATGGTCCATGCCCGGAGGATGGGTAGACCCCGATACTTCCATTGAGGAGAACACTATGAAAGAGGTGTGGGAGGAGGCCGGACTCAGGGTTACCGCAGACCGGCTGGTTGCCCTGTTGGATCTTGACAAACATAACGCCAAGTACCATCCTTTTAAAGTCATCAAGGCCTTTGTATTATGTTCCGTGGCAGGGGGACATTTTACAGAGAATAGTGAAACGGTGGACAGCAGGTATTTCGGGATGGATGAGCTGCCTGCCCTGTCCCCGGATAAAAACACAAGGGAACAGGTTCTCATGTGCTACGAAGCATGGAAGGCAGAACACTGGGAGACCGTGTTTGATTAAGCCGTTTTAAGGTTATACATTTACAAATGAATCATGTATAATAGGATTGCGGGAGTTGCCGGGCAACGGGGCAATCCTTGCTATCACAGTAGATTTTCGGAGGTTATAATAATGACGGGTTATTCCGGAGACTATAGAGGGACTCCCTCAGGGGGAACCTGGAGGAAAGAGGATATTTTAACGATTAAGAATCTCATTCGGCTGCTGGCAGGCCTATGTCTGCTCTTCTTTTTTGCGCCCATGTATAAGATCACCATTGCCGGCGTGGCCAGCCGGAGCATCAGCGGATGGAACGGCCTGATGGGAGTGACAATGAACGACGTGAAAGTTCTGGATGGGAATCCGGTATATCTTCTGCCATTACTTTTGCCGGCAGCGATCCTGGCTGTCACTTTTTTGGGCAGACAGCTGACAGACCGGATTGTTTTGATCATTATAAGCATCTGTTCCGGCCTGGATATTCTCTTTTGGATTATTCTTTTTTTCCATTGTGCCGGAAAGGTGAAAGAGTACACGGAGACCAGCTCCCCGTATGGCAATTCATTTGAGAATCCCTTCAACCTTTATTTTGACAATTACCTGCAGATTAAACTGGATATCACGGCATGGTATATTCTTACCATCCTTTTCCTGATTGCCATTCTGACCCTGAGTATTCTCTGTACTTTGGGCAAACTCCGGCTGAACGGG
>CACXGS010000330.1 GCA_902767195.1 uncultured Lachnospiraceae bacterium
AGCAGCCCACCAAGTGAGCTTCCTCGTTACGATTTTCCTCGTAAATTGGAAACCTACCCAGTAGGCTACTTCTGTTTTCTTTATTCTATTTTCAGTGCTCTCGTCCTATGCCAATAATATCACGCGCCGGTTAACTCTTCCGCTGCCTCCTTTAGCAGATCGTTTTCGCGAATTGAACTACATCCTGCCCCTCACCCACAGAATCGTTCTCTTCGTCAGGAATCATCACCATCCAGCCGCTCTTCTGTTTCTTAAAACCTGTTGTCTCCAAAAGACGGACAGCTGCTTTATTTTTGGCATCGGTCATTGCGGTTAGTTCCTTCACCCCTAGCCCCCTGGCCTTCTCCTCCAGGCAATGGACCGCTTCAGTTCCATAACCGCGCTGCCAGAATTGCGGGAGAAGCATAAACCCAATTTCTCCGCTGCTCCCCTGTTCCGTCAAACTGCATTCCCCTATTTCCTCACCTGTTTCCTCGATCATGACGATATATTCGTGATCGCTCGGCTTCAGACTCTGTATCCATGAAACCAGCATTTCCCGGTCCTGGATCATACCCGGAATGAACTTTCTCACCTTCTGGTCGCTTACGAGCCGTACCATAAAATCAGTATCCTCTGTGCCTATTTCCCGCAGCCCGACGGTTCCATCGTATCTCGTGCCAACGGACCAAAAATCAGGGCGAATTTCCTTCTTGACCAGCCTCAGCCATCTTGCGAGAGGCACTTTGCCTGCGATGTATCTGGGATCAACTTCCTGTAGCTCACCATCGGCATAAGCGCAGAAATCTTCTGCAGCTTCTTCATTCAGGCCGTAAAAAGCCAGATTCCGCCCCAGAACCATCAGTGACATAAGTTCATAACGTTCCTTCGCCGGGAGCGATCCGATCATGCATACGAGCGTAGCAAACGGTTCACCTTCATCACACTCCGGGTCATAGCGGTATTCCCCGATATGTATCATGTCGTCGATTATCGTTTCCGTAATCGCGAACCTTTTGATTCTTCGGATCATCTTTGCCCGCAACTCATATTTTCTCATTTCCGCCTCCATGGTTTTGGGCAGACCGGCACTGACGTCGGAGTGCACACACAGTGACGCCTGCTGACATGTCTGCCGTCCACGGAACCTTTCATCGCGGAGTATAGAGATGTATGGAGTTCCTGCATAGAAACTTTCCTGGCTGATACAAATCATTTCCGCACATTACAGACTTCCGCATAGCAAAACATACATCAAAAAAATGTACATAGCAACGGGTCCCCAATAAAAATATTTTGTAAATGTACAGTGACACCCAAACCAGGCCGTCTGCATCTCACTGAAAATGGAAAATGGGAGCGCGATTCATATGCACACTCCCATCCTCCTTTCTGCTGCCGATGCTCACGCGGCCTCATCAAAAATCTCCGGATACTCCTCAGGATTCACCCGAAGCTGATACATTGTAACGTCTTCACGCCTGCAGTCCAGGATCTGCAATAGTCTGAAATGATGCAGATATGCACTTGCCGTAGAATTGCTGATCTCAATCGTGGCTGCATACATTTCTATGGAAAATGGGTCTTTTCCAAAGGCTTCGTACAACTTCCTTGCCCTGCGTTTCTGATAGACGTCCAATTGGTCAAGACGCGGTCTAACGTTTTGCAGAATCTGGCAGCACTCTTTTGAAATGCGCCTTACAATTCCCATCTGCTCTGCCAATTTCATATCGGAATCCCATTTATCCCCTTCCCCCATTTTTTCATAATCATCCTGGGTTACGGTTCCCAGCGTCAGGCCATTCTCCAGAGCGATTCCCATCCGCCGATCTTTCGCAGAATAGACAGCGCCGGTCAGTTCCTGAATGGTTCCGATCACGGTTGAATCATAGCATTCTTTCAGATCCACGCCGCAGTTGCCAAAGGTATAGTTCGCCCTGACGCCTGTCATGCCCACATTAACCAAGATTCTTTTCTCCCGCATCATGGAGATGAGTTTATTCACACGGCTACTGGGATAGCCTGTCGCATTCTCCAGTTCCTTGGATGTAAATATGTACTGTCCTCGGTTCATAAACCCCAGAAGCGCATCCGCGAAATCCGGCAGCACTGCACTTGTACCAGCTGAAACCGATGCCAGTGCATCCCGGACGATCTGTTCACCGATCCAGGGTACCCCATCTTTATCCACCGCAAGCATCTTCGCCTCCCGCCCTAAATCAGCCAGGTTCACAAAACCATCAGCAGCAAGGCTCTGTGTAACATCATCCCGCCCGGGCTGGCTTTCACCCCAGCTTTCCGTATCCGCTGCTTCCGGTTCATGATCTTTTATGCTTTCGGAAGTTGTAGGTCCATGGGGCGTTGTATCAGGCCCTTGTGGAGAGGGGGTGACCGGAGGCCCGGCCAGTTTTGTCTTCGCCAATTCCTGTTCTGCCAAAAGGCTTTTTGCCTCCTCATCCTGTTTCCGCTTCCGCTTATCTAAAACAGCCTGGGCAAGGAGCGTCAAGTAGTATTCAATGAGATAGGTCAGGTCGCCGTCGCTTTCTTTCCGCAAGATACTTTCCATAGCATTGTAATATGGGTATCCATTCTTGGCGATGAGCCTGGAAATGCTGATATCTCCAAAAAAAGTATACCCGGCACGAATCAGGATCACATTGGAAAGGATCCGCGCCAGCCGTTCATTTCCCTCCGAAAAGGGCTGTATCATGAGAATACACGCCTGAGCGACAGCCGCCTTGATAAGCGGATGCACCTCTGGATTCGCAAGGTATTCTGTAAGCTCCTTCATACACTCCGGTACAGACAGTGCCGTTGGAAGTGTGTATGCCTCGCCCATCATGGAAGGTACACTCACCCAGTCCGAAGAACGGTATTTACGGCCGCCTCCATCCATGTTTTCGGTCAGCATCCCAGCCAGTTCTTTTATGAAATTTTCATTCATCGGATAATAAAGGTTGTTGGCGGCTAGCGCCATTGCCCTGCGGTTGTTTTCAACCATCTGCTCCTCAATATCTTTCGGAGTGTCTCCGCTCTGCAGATATTCCATAGCCGCCTGCATGGTCATGGGCGATCCTTCCACAAAACTGGTGTAGAAAGCCTCCTCCAAGGGTGCCAGCATGGGCAGTCCATTGGGTTCAGCTTCCAGGTTCAACAGTTCCTCCACGATCTGTTCACTGGCCGTGATCATCTTATCCGTGATCACAAACCAGAGAATATTTCCGTTCAGGCCACGCAGCGGCAATAATTGTGATTTTCTTTTCCTGTTGTTCTGGATCTCCTGCCAGAACTTTTCAGGATCCATACCCAAGGGAATCCGTGATAGCATATCCCGTTTGGAGAGATAATTCTTTTCAAAGTACCTGTGCAGGTCTTCCCGATCCATTTACTCGCTCACCTCCTCCATGTTTCCTGCGACTTTTGCTTCCGTTTTTTCTTCTTCCTCTTTCACACGGTCAGGCGCATCGAGAAAAGCAGGGTTTAACACAAACGCCTCCGTCAGATCAAAACAAACCGCCGAGTACTCCGGAAGGTCTATACCGGGACAGATCCTCGGTTCATCCGAAGTCCACCCGGCGATTCTTTTCAGACTCTTCAGAAGTGCGCTGCCGTCTATTTCCACGC
>CACXGS010000331.1 GCA_902767195.1 uncultured Lachnospiraceae bacterium
ACACAGCGTATCCTGGCAGCATTGCTCAGCCTGGTCCTGCTGCTGGCACTCGCACCGGCAGGCTGGGCGGACGGCGAAGAAGGCGGTGGAGATACCGGCGGAACGGCGACAGAAGTGGAGCCGGCATGCTATGTGCAAATTTTGCCGGGCGGCGACAGTGTGATCGATGACCTGAAAACAGCTAACATTGTCGTAGATGTCTATAAAGTAGCGGTCATGACCAAATCAAAGATGTATGATACGTATGAATTTACAGCGACGACCGCTTTTACCGGTTCGGATGACGGTACAATTACTGGGCTCGTGAAAGACATACAAGAGCGTCTTGAAGATTCAAAGATCGATAAAGAGAAATGGGATTTACTGGCAGAAGGCGCGTTAAGGGTAGTCAAGGCGAATCAAGGTAACATCATCAATCATTATACATATGAAGCGGATGCCAATGGCGTTGTGGCATTGACAGGAATTACGCAGGGACTCTACCTTGTTGTTGCGCATACAAAGGATTTAGAGGACTATCTGAGAACCATCGAAGCCGGTGATACCTACACCTATCTGGATCCAAATGACACGGAGCATACTGTTTCGGATACATATCCAAGAACGGTAAGTATTGCCCAGACAAAGCTGTATGAGTATTTCTATACTGCCCAGGTGATAGCGATTCCGACGAAAGATCCTGACGAAAATGGGGAGAGAAACACCGCAAACCCAGGACCCTGGATTTTCGGCTCTGAGGATAAACCGTTGACTTATGTTCTGAAACCCGGAAGAGTATCTCGCTTCGGAGATCTTAAAATTGTAAAGACGCTTAATACTTTTGCAGGACCGGATCCGGCGTCCTTTGTTTTTGAAATTAAGTGGAATGACGGAACCAAAGATGAGATAAGATACGCAGAGATTACATTTACCGACAGCGGTACAAGAGAATATGTACTTGAAAAAGTGATTCCAGTTGGTGCACAAGTTACCGTAACAGAAGAACATTCCGGTTTGCAGTATAGTTTAAAATCCAGCGCTGAAACGGCAACCATTGCAGCAGAGGAAGAAATCACAGCTGGAAATGCACAGCTGGCAACGGTATCTTTTACAAATGATCATACCGGACCAGGCGGTGGTTATGGAGTAACTAATAGATTCACAGCTGAAAAAGACGGAACAGCAGAAGACAAAGCAACTTATCAATGGGAGAAGAAACCTGATAGCGGCAGTAATCAATCTGGTGCTTCTGCTGAATAGAGCAACAGCTAAAGGAGAAATGATATGAAGAAGAGATTTATAATCCTTGCTGTTATAGCAGTTGTTTTGGTTATTAGTTCAAGCATCGGAGTTACGGTAGCATATTTTTCCACATACTCAGATGCTCGAGGCGGATATGTTATTCACCTTGGACATGAGACAGAGATCAAAGAAGAAATAGACGGGAGCACTAAAGTAATACAAATTGCGAATAGTGCTAATACTGAAGACGATATTGGCAAGTATCCTCTGTTTGTCCGCGTAAAAGTATTTGCGGGATCAGATTGTAAAGCAACGTTGGAAGATAAAACCTCTGGGTGGTACGTAGCAGATGGCATTTACTACTATGGAGATACACTTTATGCCGGTAAAGAGGGGTCAAATCCAACTGGATTGACAACACCTTTGTACATCAAAGTAAATGCGACAAATACGAATGTTAAAGCCGGAGATATAATTGATGTAATCGTTGTATACGAAACGGTGCCTGCGGTATTTACGATCAATGGGGAGCCTGATTTCGAAACAGCCTGGTCTACTGGCAAAATAACAGTTATAAATGGGTAAGGAGAAGAATAGAATGAAAAAGCTTAGTCGCTCTCCTGTAGTTACGGGATTGATGTTTATGCTTGCAGTTGTTCTCCTCTTTGCAGGAACCGTTGGAGGGACCCAGGCTGCATTGCAAGTTTATTCCAGTGATTACTTGTCGGCTTTGAATCTTGACCACATTGGCGTAACGCTGAAAGAGAACAGCAATCCAGTGGCATGGCGTAATTATGGCACAACTGCAGCATCAGGATTTGAAGATAGACAACTGGATGGAGAATTAGCCGCAGATAACCTTGGGACGGATCAAGAACTTCACGTCGGAAAAAACTATAATTTCGTTATTACAGCTCAGAACACCGGAACGATTGACCAATTTGTACGTGTAACGATTTATAAATACTGGGTGTCGCCGGAAACACCGCAACTTAAAGGTTGGATTCATGGAGATAAGAGTACAAAAATAAAAGATATTAATTATGACCCTGATTTGATAAAGCCAACATATCTTGGCAGAGACTACAATTCAGATAACTGGGTTGTCGACGATGGTGCTCATACCGCCGAGAGAGATGTATATTATTATAAGGGGATATTAAAAGCGGGTTCACCGGATACAGAACCTCTTTTCACACATCTCAGAATTGATTCATCTGTTGCCAGTTTAGCGGCGGTCACAAAGACCCAGGATGGAAAGACAGTCTACACTTATGCATATGATGGACTAGGCTTTATAATTAAGGCAGAAGTTGACGCAGTTCAGACACATAATGCAGAAAAAGCAGTTCGCAGTATATGGGGATTAACGGATGCCAATATCATGTCACAGATGGGAATCCCTGTTTCAAATTAAGGAGGACAGAAAATGGCAAAGAAAATAATCAGTCTGCTGCTAATTGTTCTGATCATTTCTGGCTTTTCCATGCCCGCTTTTGCGGATGCTAAAAAGGGATATGTGACGTTTACTTCTGCAGCAAAAATGTCAGAGGAAAACTTCGACATAGATCAAGTTTTCGACAATTTGGAACCCGGAGATAGTGCTGTATACCAAGTTGAAATTAAAAACGATCATCCGCAGACAACCAGATGGTATATGTCAAATAAAGTAATTGCTTCCCTGGAAGAAAGCGCAGCAAAGGGAAAAATATATGGTGGTGCCTATGATTATGTTTTAACATACAATGGGCCTAGCGGAAAACTTACAACTATTTATGATAGTAGATCACCGGAATATTCAGCTGGTTATGTCGGTGGTGATGCTGAAGTTAATAACCGTGTAGGTATGGAAAAAGCTACAGGAGCCTTGGAAGATTTTTTCTTTCTTGATACGCTGAACAGCAAAGACACTGGTACTGTAACACTGAGAGTATTCCTTGAAGGAGAGACGCAGGATAACCTGTATCAAAATACTGCTGCAAGAATTAAAATGAACTTTGCGGTAGAGCTTTCGAATAATTCGCCTCCGGGTTCATCAACCCGCACTGCGGTCCGGACGGGCGATGAAAACAACTTAACGCCCTACTATATTGGAATGGTGATCGCGGGGCTTCTCCTGCTCTATTTCGCGTTGGACGAAGTAACTGATCGGATGTATAAGAAAGGAAGGCGCTAAACAATGAAGCAGAGCAAGAGCCTCCTTCTTGCGCTATTAGCTTTAATCTGTTTACTGACGAGCACAATTCCTGTATTCAGTTTTGCAACAGATCGAAAGTATACGGCGCGGTTTTATGCAAATGGTCTCTATACGGATATTAACGATGATGGCATCAGCAAAGACGAATTGATTGGAGCAATAGTTGGTAATCCAATTGAAGTTTCTGATGAAGAGGGCAATGTTACTATCCCTAAAATAAATGTACTTAGTGATAAATACTATTTTAAGGGATATAAAGAAAGTGGCAAAGACCCGGAATCTTTTTACATCGAAGGTGGCTTGCTGCCAATCCAAGAAGACCGTGATTATGTAGCAGTATATGGAGTACGCGGGACTGAAGTTGAGTACACTGTACAGTATTTATTAGAAGGAACAACGACGAAGCTTGCTGAAGATAGAAAGTTTTATGCAGCAATTGGCGACAAACCGATCTCATCTTATATTTACATTGAAGGGTATCAACCATATCGTCGTACGACAAAGACAATCACAGGCGACCCCGCACAGGATATTCTTTATGTCTATTATACAAGAATAGTAACGCCGACTGGCGGTGGAACCACAACCACAACGACGGTAACTGGTGGCGGTGGCGGAGCTGCTGTAGCGGGTGGCGCGGCTGCAAACGGTGGCGCCAATAACGCGGCGAATAATGCAGCCAACAACCAGAACCCAAACAACCAGAACCCGAATAATCCGCAGGGGACAAACAACACGGCGCCGGCCCCTGCACCGACACAGCAGTACGCAGAGTATGAAGACATCATGGACCTTGACGTGCCTCTGGCCGCGCCGAATATCCCGGGTGTCGGGACTGTATCAGTACCGAATGCGCCCCAGGTGATTGAACCGAACCAGCATGGCAGAATACCAAACTGGATGCTGATTGCCGGCGCGGTGCTCCTGGTTGGACTGATCTCCGTCCTGTATTGGTATCTCCTATTCTATCGCAAGAAGAAAAAGTATGCGAGCTTCAATGAGGACTATGACATCCTCGACTTTGACAAAGACGACGACTTCTAAGGAGTAAGACATCAATGGCAAGCAGGACGTCCTCTTCGCGGCGCCCGATCAAAAAGGGCGGGATGTTTATTCCCGCCCTTTGTAATATTATCGGAACGCTGTTGATCGTGGTAGTAATTGCGGCAAGTTTGCCGCTGGCCATCCCACATCTGCTGGGATATGAGGCATATAATGTTGTTAGCGGCAGTATGGAGCCGACACTCCCGGTTGGAAGTGTAATATATGTTGAAGGTGTTGATCCACAGTCAGCTAATACCGGCGACATTATTGCATTTTATAATAATGGTACCGTTGTAACTCACAGAGTGGTGGAAAATCACTATTTCTATGATGAAATAGTCACTAAAGGCGATGCAAACGATAAGGAAGATATTAACCCAGTAGAATATAATCAATTCATAGGACGAGTAAAATGGCATTTTCCGTTTCTTGGCAACTACCTGATGGTTTATTCCAATCAGATCACGAAGGTTTATCTCATTGTTCTGGCCTTCTGCGGCGTGATGTTCAACGTGCTGGCCGGGCGGATGCGGGCGCATTCGGAAGAAAAGTTCCGCGTTCAGGTGGAGCAGTGGGAGCGGCGGCAGGCCGCACGCAGCAG
>CACXGS010000332.1 GCA_902767195.1 uncultured Lachnospiraceae bacterium
CAGGGCAGTTCCCTCCACCGGTAAATAATTGCCCGTCGGAAGATTGTTATCATCCGGTTCAGTAATCAGGTCTGCCCGGACTACAAGGATTTGAGAAAGAACCGATCCGCTGTCATGACCCGCCAGATTAAAATAACTGTGATTGGTCAGATTAAGAGGGGTATCTTTATCAGACCGGGCTGTGTATCGAATCACCAGTTCATTGTCCTCTGTCAGTTTATAGGTCACGGTAATCTCCAGGTTCCCCGGGAAACCCTGGTCTCCGTCCGGACTGCTAAGGGCAAAAGTTACAGTGGATTCCTTTTCTGCCACCACTTTCCACAGCCGATGGACATAGAAATCTCTTCCTCCGTGCAGTGCATTGGGACCATTGTTTCTGGTCAGCTGATATTTGATTCCATGCAGGGTAAAACTTCCTTTTCCAATCCGGTTGGCAAATCGTCCTACCGTTGCTCCCATGGATTCCTGTGCTTCTTCATAATCGGCAGCACTATCATATCCCAGAACCACATCCCTTGGCACGCCCTCTTTGTCACACACCATCATCCGGACCAGGGCTGCCCCGTAATCCGTTACGGCAGCCTCCGTTCCAAGACTGTTTTTTAACAGGTATAAACCCGCTTCTTTTCCATCTGATATTGTTCCGAATGGTATTCTCATAATCATCCTCTTTTCATTTTATTTTAGAAAACAGAAATTACATATATTAATTATTGTACCACAAATAGGACGACAGTAAACCCGATGGAATATTCTTGCGGTATAGATGTTGTAAATGTTATAATACGGATAAGATTATCTTTTTTATGGCAGGAGGATTGAATCATTATGGCAACAATGATCTCAGAAGCAGAAGGCAAAGTGGTATTCCAGACAGACCTGGGAGCTTATCGACGCAGACTGAATAAGACGGATTATCTGGTTTTTGAGGAAAAGCACGATAACGGGGCCTATCAGGTGGAGTACCGCTTCCAGATTAAGGAGAATTATGTCAGGAAAGCCGGTGCTGACCTGATCAAGAACGACCACATCGTCTTTCAGGATAAGGGACCCTGCTTCTTCATGCTCTTTCAGGCAGACCGGGATCAGTTCCGGAAAGAGGAAGAGGGGCATGAATTCTTTGAGGAGAACGGAAAAACAAAGAATTACAGCTATCAGATGAAGATGCGCAGGAATCCCGGAACCCAGGAAGTGAAGCCCCGGTCCAAACTGGGCGGGAAGGCCGCAGAGATGATGGACGAGGTCACTGATCTTCTTGAAAAATACGGCATCACAGAAGTCGATCCCTCCTCACCGGTCTCTGATTATATGAAGAGCTGGAAACTGGGACATCCCGACGAGAAATAAACAGGGCTATGACAAAGAGTTCTCTTTACCTTACAGGCATCTTGTACTATAATTATAATGTCGAATAATAAGTTGCTTTAGGGCGTATTATTATGTTGTTTGAGAAGCACTGAATTCTGTGCGGCTCATAAGGTGTTTTCTATGATTACGATCACAAAAGAGAATGTTATTTCCTATATAAAAGAGCGGATCCCGTCCTTTGATGACTCCATTCCGGTGGAGGTCTCCTGCGTGGGAGAGGGTTCCGGGAAGGAAGACGGAGACGGTTATGTGAATTACATTTTCCGGATCCGTACCGACAGGGAAGCCTATGTGGTGAAGCAGAGTCTTCCCACGGCCCGGATTTCCCAGGCTCCTATGGAGATGGACAGGAATCTTCTGGAGTATGAGTGCCTGCGGATTCGTTATTCTATTACGCCGGAGTACACTCCCAGGCCCATTTTCCATGATCCGGATAATAATGTCCTTGTTATGGAGAATGTGTCCGATCTCAAGGTGGCCAGGTTCCTGCTGGCCGAGAATGTGACTCTGGAGAATTTCGGCCGGATGTGCGGTGAGTGTGCTGCGAAGAATGAGTTCTATACTTCCGAGTATTATCTGAGCAGGGAAGACTTCAGGAATCTGACCTGCCGGTTTATGAATACGGGTATGCGCAAGATCATGGAAGACGGCATGTTCCTTGACCGCTTCTGCGAGCCCTTTGAAGACAGTCTGGGACCGGAATTTCGTGAGTTTGCGGAGCTCTTTTCCAGAGACAGCCGGTATGTGACAGAACTCTATAAGCTGCGCCGCTCCTATATGAGTCATGCGGATGCTCTGATCCATGCAGACTATCACACATCCAATGCTCTTGTGTCCGATGACCGGATGAAGATCATCGACATGGAGTTTTCCTTCGTGGGTCCATTCGGATACGACATCGGATACATGACAGGGAATCTGATCTCCCAGTATTGCTCTGCATGCTTCCGTCCCTTTGATACCGAGGAGGAGAGGACTTCCTTCAAGGCATATCTTCTGGCAACCATCAAGAGGATGTATTACACCTACTTCCTGACCTTTGCCAACTGCTGGAACGAGGACTGCAAGCTCCGTTACAGGGACCAGAACGGTCTCCGTCTCAGTATCTTTGACGAGGTGATGGTGGATTCCGTGGGTTATGCTTCCATGGTGAACTGGTTTAGAAGTGCCAGTACCATACCATATCCTGACTTTGACGTAATCGAGGATGCGGCTGCCAGGAGGGCGGCTACGACCCTTTCCCTTCTGATTGACTGGCAGATTATGTTCCAACGCTATGAATACAAGTCAGCAGATGATCTGGTCGATACCATACTCTTTGTGGAGAAGGAGTTCGAAGCCAGGAGAATCAAACACAATTAAAGAATAATGCTATGGGAATCTTCCGGTATACTGGGGGGTTCCTTTTTTTTTGATTTATGGTATAATGCGCAGGGGAGTCTGCCCTTATGGACAGGAGTCCCCGGATTACGGTTACTGTTCCCCCGGAATAGTAATACATTTTTTATTGCACACTGACCCCTGGAGGCAGTGATGAAAGGAGAGAAACCATGAAAAAAACGATTCTTGCAGCAACCCTTGTGTTGACGATGATCACAACTCTTTTTGCGGGATGTGCGAGAAGAGCTGACTCCGGTAAGAAAGCAAAGACAGACAGAGCATCTGCAAATGAGCTGACTGTCGGTATTGCACAGGACTTCGACAGTCTTGACCCTCACCATATGACAGCGGCAGGAACGAAAGAAGTACTGTTCAATGTATTTGAAGGTCTCGTGAAGCCCAGTCCCGACGGGGAGATCATCAATGCTGTGGCTTCCGATGTTCAGAAATCTGAAGATGGCCTCACATACACCTTCACCCTTCGTGATGGTGTCAAGTTCCACAATGGAAACCCCGTGACGATCGATGACGTTCTTTATTCTATTGACCGCAGAAGAGACGGCAAGGATACGGCAGCCTATCTGGATACCCTTGAGGTGATCAAAGAGATGAAAGGGGATGGAAATACTCTGACCATCACTCTTTCCCAGCCCAATAATGAATTCCTTGCCTTTATCATGAACTGCTACATTATCCCCGCAGATTATACAAAGCAGGAGACAGCTCCCATCGGAACCGGTCCCTATAAGTTTGTATCCCGTTCTGTTCAGGATAACCTGGTATTAGAGCGCAATGAAGACTACTGGGGAGAAGCAGCCAAAATCGATAAAGTGACATTTAAGATTCTTGAGAAGGCAGAAGCCCTGGTAACAGGACTCCAGAGCGGAGCTCTTGATGTGGTTATGCATATGACCACGGACCAGACCGTACAGCTTGACGAGAACCAGATTAACGTTGAAGAGGGCAGCATGAACCTGATTCAGGCTCTCTACCTGAATAATAAGGTGGCGCCTTTTGACAATGTCAAGGTTCGTCAGGCTCTCAGCTATGCAGTAGACAAACAGGCAGTGATCGACCAGGCCTTTGACGGCCACGGAACGGTTGTCGGCACTTCCATGCTTCCCTCCCTGGCCAAGTACTATGATGAGTCCCTGAGCACTTATTATAAGAAGGATATCAAGAAGGCAAAGAAGCTCTTAAAAGAGGCCGGATATCCCAAGGGATTCAAGATGACCATCACAGTTCCCAGCAACTATGCTCCTCATGTCAATACGGCAACTGTTCTGGTAGAGATGCTGGCGGAAGCCGGAATCAAGGCTACCGTGGAGCCGGTTGACTGGAATACATGGCTTGACCAGGTCTATGGCAAGAGGAAATACCAGACAACCATCACCGGTCTTACCAGTGACAATATGACCGCAAGCAAGATGCTGAAGCGTTTTGGTACCATAGCAAATAATGACAACAACTTTACCAATTACAAGAATAAGGATTACGATAAGATTCTGGATAAGGCACTGGCCGCAACCGATGATGAAGAGCAGGTGAAATTATTCAAGGAACTTGAGAAGAACCTGACGGAGAATGCTGCCAACCTTTACCTTCAGGATATGGCCGACTTCGTGGCTGTTCGCAAAGGCCTGGAGGGACTGACCTTCTATCCGATCTACGTTCTTGACCTCAGTAAGCTGAACTGGAAGTAATCAGGGAAGGACAGACAAGATGTTAAAATACGTTCTGAAACGGCTGGGGATGCTGGCTTTGACCATGCTGCTGGTATCCTTTCTGACGTTTCTGGCTTTCGAGCTGATATCCGGGGATCCTGCCCGGAATATGCTGGGAACCAATGCAACTCCGGCTCAGGTGGAAGCTCTCCGCCATGAGCTGGGGTTGGATCAGCC
>CACXGS010000333.1 GCA_902767195.1 uncultured Lachnospiraceae bacterium
GACTGGGAGTCCAGCGCCGTAACTTCCCGGGCGAATTATGAGCTGTGCGTAAAATATGGGAAACCCGTTGTAGTTATGGAACCGGTGAAGGGAGGACTTCTGGCAAATCCACCCGAGAGTGTGGCTAAGGTATTAAAGCAGGCAGATCCTGAAGCATCCTGCGCTTCATGGGCTATTCGGTTCGCTGCCAGCCTGGAAGGAGTCATGATGGTCCTTTCCGGTATGAGCAATGTGGAGCAGATGAAGGATAATATTTCCTTTATGAAAGATTTTCAGCCCTTGAATGAAAAGGAGACAGAGGTGATCAACCGGGCCAGAGAGGAACTGGACCGGCTTCCGGTAGTGCCCTGCACCAACTGCAATTACTGTGCCAAGGTCTGCCCTCAGAATGTAGGAATATCCGGAACCTTTGAGGCTCTGAACTTAGCAACTCTCTTTGGGGACGTTAAGTTCGCCGCAGGGAAAGAGGGCTTCCTTGTAAGAGGACATGGGAAGGCCAGAGCCAATGAATGTATTCAGTGCGGTCTGTGCGAGGAGGCCTGCCCCCAGAATATTCCCATCCGGGAAGAGCTGAAGAAGGCTGTTGAAGTATTCGGGATGTAATTCACCAATAGAGACTGTACAAAAAAGAGCGGGGTCATCGGCCCCCGCTTATTTTTTCTCTTTATTTTTCGGGCATTCATCCAGAAATCTTTTTAACCCCGCGGGAAGATGCTCTTGTGTGGTCAGACCGGTATGCCCTAAAAGAATCTCCGGCTTATTTGATCCGTGATAATCACTGCCGGCTGTGATATAGAGATTATAGCGGCCGGCCATTGCAAGCATGTCACGAATCATTTTTTCCGAGAATCCGGAATAAAAGGCTTCGACTCCCATAACGCCCATCTCCACTAATCGGTCAAGGCGGTTTTCCATTTCTTCTCCGAAGATCTTCTGAGACCCGTTCCCGAAATAAGGATGAGCAAGGACCGGGATACCGCCGGAAGACAGAATGGCCCGGATTGCTTCTTCCGGTCTCAGATAGGAAGAGGAGCTTTTGCAGTTGTTTATATATTCTGTGATGGCGGTGTTCTTGTCCGGCGCATATCCGTAATCCACCATCATGTTGCCGATATGAGGTTTGCCCGGATTTGCTCTGGAATAAAGGCGAGACAGGTCTTCCTGAGAGAATGTGAAGCCGTACTCTTCTTCCAGGAAGCGGATCCGCGATTTTGTTTTATCCATCCGGTATTCGTGCCCTTTGCTGACCGCGTTCCGGATTCCTTCCTTTGTCTCATCGTATCCGTATCCGAGGATATGATATTTTCCCAACTCATCTTTACAGGAGAATTCGATGCCGTTGATGAAGAAAAGATCAGATAAGCTCTCCTGATCAAGTGCCTCTCTGATCAGGCGGCAGCCTTCCAGAGAATCGTGGTCCGTCAAAGAAAAAAACCTGACACCGGCCCTGAGAACTGACTGAAGCAGTTCCTCCGGAGTTTCTGTGCCGTCTGAGACGGTGGAATGCATGTGAAGATCAATGGTCAGATTATTTTCCTGGATCATACTGTTCTCCTTTTTTCTTTATATCTTTATATATAATAAAAAACTTCCCGGAAGGGAAGCTTTTTATTTCACAGTAATGTTGACGCGGATAGACTTGTTGGTTCCCGGGTCTTTGAACCAGATCGTACTGGTGCCTTTTTCTATTCCTTTCACATAGAAGGGGATATTATTACCCTGATAACTTCCCCATCCGCAGGAAATATTCCCCGGATTATGAACACTTCCGCTGATCTGGGAACCGCTGTCGCAGGTAATCCAGATATTGGTCATCCGTCCCTGCTTCAGGACAATATTGGCATCGGAAGAATTGGTCAGCTTAAACTGATTCGTGCCTTTTACGACTACGGTAACCCTCCTGGAGCGGCCGCTTCGTTTATCTCTGATGGTGATATGAGCTGTCCCGGATTTATAGCGGGCTTTGATCCTGACAGCTATTTTGCTGCCGGGGCCGCTCAGGGGATCAGCCACGGCAATGTTTTCATCATCGGATCTCACGGCAATGGGGAATCCTGTACCGGAGTAGACAACAATGGTCTGTGACTCCTTCTTATTCAGTTCAACATAACTGTCACTGACCCGAAACTTGCTGTTCCTGACGATAACTTTGGCATAGGCCCGTCTTTTCTTCTTTCCGTAGACTGCATAGATCTTGCACCGCCCCTTTGAAATGCCTGTAACCTTTCCGGCTTTGATCGTTGCAATCCTGGGATTGGTGGAGAACCAGCGGACTTTCTTCTTTCCTCTGTTTATGAGCCGGACCTTCACGGTTTCACCGGCTTTTATACGGAATTTCTTCTTATGAATATGAGGCTTGGCATGGACATCTATGGTCCCGGATCCGGCAGGAAGCATAGCAGGCATACAAAATGCCAGCACCAGAGCTGTTGCCGATATGACGAGGATCCTTCGGATGTTCTTCATAATGTAATCCTTTCTTAACAATTAGTTAACATTTAAAGTATCAGCGTCTATTCTACTATATATGTTATCGTTCGTCAACCATGATTTCTGGCATTGAAGCAGTGAAACGAGGCTGTCAGGCCGGAGGCCAGAGTGGCAGTATAACCTGTTACCGCATCGTCAAGTAGATCTTCTGCAGGCATTTTTTCATAAGAGATGACGGACTTGATGGAAACGGTTCCTTCCTGACTGGCCAGATTAAACTGGATCTCGTCATCATCGAAATAATAATTAAACCAGACGGTATCAAAAGAGATCCAGACCTCATTAAAACGAATCTCGCCCACGAGACCTCTGTATTGACGAAGCAATGTTAAGAATTCGGAAGTTTTTGTTGTCATGCTTGATATTCCTCCTCTTTGCAATCAACAGCAGCTATGATAAAATATATGATATCACAAAAAACGAATAGGAGACAGGGATATGTTTGCTTTTACGCTTATGAAAAGTCTTTACTTTGAATTAGATAAATACAATATCGAAGGGGTTGACGAGTGGAAAGAGAAGGACAGCACATTTCGCAGGCTGGAGGTTGCCTACGATAAAGTTCCTGAGATTACTTCCATCACCATGGAACTGCGGATTCTTCCTTATCTGGACCGCTATTATATGTATGTGAATGACGGAAAGACCGAGGTCAATATTCGGGAACCGCAGATTAAACAGGTGATTTACGAGTTCTATAAGGACCATTTTCCGAATTATCTTAAGAAAGACTTGCCGGAAGATCTCTCAGGGATCAGTATTCTGGATTGTTTTGAAGTTTTTAATATGCCTGACTACAGGCCCAAATATGCGTATCCCGGCCTGGTGACGCTGGAAGATCTTCGGGCGGGGAATGTCCATGACGAAAGCCCTCTCCACGCATATCCCGGTCTGGAGTTTGTCGGTAAATATAAAGAAGAAAAGATCAAACAGAGACCGGCTCTGGGAGGCCTGGCAGCGATTCTTGCCAACCGGACCCAGAGGGAACCCGGAAAGCCTACCTGGTCAGACTTTGAGGGTTATGAAGAATTTAACGGAGATCAGAATAAGGCAATCTCCAAAATTGAGCAGTTAAAAGCCCAGTATGCGCCCGCCATCAAAGGAATGGGTGTAGATGTGGATGAGATCATTCGCAAGTCCTCCGTAGGCGAGACCTATGAGCAGTATGATAAGGCCTACCGGGAACATGTGGAGAAAGAAAAAGCTGAGAAGGAAAATGCGAATCAGGAAAGCACGGCAGAATAGCCGGTGAAGAAAGAGGTTGCCAGAAAGGAGATTCCGCTATGTACAAGGAGACCGCCAAATTAATATTATACAGTAATCTCGGAGAGGACAGTATTCTTTCCAGATTGTCAGCCCTCTTTCGAGAATTTGACAGCTGTCATTACAGAGAAGATGAACTGGTTCCGAAGATTTACTGTCAGATCAAGCGGCTGCTGGATCTGGCCACTGACTACGCTTTTGACCGTAATCTGTGGCATAATTATCTGACCTATGTACTGGTAACCAATGAGAACTCCTTCAGCATGACCTGCGAAAAAAAAGGGGCTTCAGAGGGAACGGTGAATCATTTTGCAAAAAATGATTTCAGGGCCTTTATGAACCTCTTTCATTACAATTTCCGACCCATTGAGGATACGCTGGGGATTGACTGCTTCTCCACCCTTTTGAATTACCATGCCATTGACAAACAGGAGAAGCTCTACAATAAAAATGTCAGTGAGAAGGTGAGAGCACTGTCTGAGAAGCTTGAGCAGGCGGAGGATGTCGATGCATTTTTCGACGCAGTCACTACATTTTACAGGGACTACGGTGTTGGAATGTTCGGCCTCAATAAGGCTTTCCGGATTGTCCCTGCCGGGGACCGGCCTGAGTTCATCCCCATTAAGAATATGGACAAGGTGGTTCTTGATGATCTTACCGGATATGAGAGCCAGAAAAAGAAACTGATTGATAATACTGAGGCATTTGTGGCCGGAAGGCTGGCTAATAACTGTCTCCTGTACGGAGATGCAGGCACGGGCAAGTCCACCAGTATCAAAGCCATCCTTAACCAGTATTATGACCGTGGCCTGCGCATGGTGGAAATGTACCGTCACCAGCTGAAAGACCTGTCAGCTGTGATTTCCAATATTAAGAACCGGAACTATCGCTTTATCATCTATATGGATGATCTGTCTTTTGAAGATTTCGAGACGGATTACAAATATTTGAAGGCAGTCATTGAAGGAGGCATGGAGACCAGACCGGAAAATGTCCTGATTTATGCAACATCAAACCGCCGTCATCTGATTCGTGAGACCTGGAGTGACCGAAATGACCGGGATGATGAGCTGCACCGTTCCGATACCGTCCAGGAGAAACTGTCTCTGGCTGCCCGTTTCGGTATTACGATCGGCTATCTGAAACCAAACCAGAAAGAATATAATGAAATTGTAAAAAACCTGGCGAAAAAGCATCCGGAAATTGTCATGGAAGAAGAAGAGCTGCTGGCCGAAGCTCATCGGTGGGAGTTGTCCCACGGCGGACTGTCCGGAAGAACGGCTCAGCAGTTTATAAACTATCTGGCAGGAAAAAAATAGAAAAAAAGGAGGAAGCCCATACATCCGAGATATATGGGCTTCAAAATATGAAAAAAATCTTTAGCTACAAGAAATAGAGGGATTTCTTTGTGCTGAAACTAGAATAATATTTTTTTGTGGAATTTATATGTAAAAAATCAAAAGAAAGTGTGAATTCCGATATATTTTTAGTTTTTTGAATATCGTCAGGAGGATCGTATGGGAAGTGTGATAGGAAATCCGGACAGTCAGGTGGTAAAGGTCTTTCTGGGCAATAATCTGACGAAGAGTACGGAGAATTATGAGGAAAAGCTGAAGAATGAAGAGCTGTCGGAAGAAGAAAGAAAACGGATTTTGGCTGCCGAAAAAAAGAAAGAGGAGGATGAGATTATTCTATGAGCATCTCAGTAGCATTGGCTTATTATAACGGGGAGAAATATATTAAAGAGCAGGTGGATTCCATCCTTCCCCAGCTGGGAGAGAGAGATGAACTGATTATTTCGGTGGACGGGGCAACCGAGGATTCCAGGGCTATTTTGAATATTATGCGCAAGAAAGATGAGAGAATCCGTATTGTGAAAGGGCCTGGAAAGGGGGTTGTCCAAAATGTAGACAGACTGCTTCGGCTGTGCGGCGGCGATATCATTTTTCTGGCAGACCAGGATGATGTATGGGCGTCTGACAAAGTGGAGAAAGTGATGGCAGTATTTAATAAGAATCCCGGGGTTACAGCGGTTCTCCACGATGCAGTTCTGATGGACGGAGAGGCAAGGCTCCTGGATGAAAAGTCCATGTTTTCTTTTCGTCATTCCAGGACCGGTATGATGAAGAACATAATCCGCAACAGCTATGTAGGCTGCTGCATGGCCTTCCGCAGGGAACTGGTACCGATTATCTGTCCTATCCCCAAAGAGATGTACATGCATGATTTCTGGATCGGAATGGTGGCAGAGCAGATGGGCGAAGTTCGTTTGATTCATGAGCCTCTCCTGTATTATCGGCGGCATGAAATGAATGTTACGGATATGAAACACGGGTCTCTGGGGTTTATGCTTGAGAAACGTCTCAATATCATTCGCTGTATGCAGTTGTTAAAGAAACGGATTGAGAACTACCAGGCCCGGGAGGGAGTTAACCGATGAATGAACGGATCATGGAACGATCTGACCGAAGAGGAAGGGGGAGCGATCGGGCACGACATACGGAAACAAGGTCCTCAGACCGGGTCAGACGGGCATGGATTCTAATGCTCTGTTTTCTGGTACCGCTCCTGGTGATGATCACGGTGATGATTGCCTTTGAGGTGCAGCCTTTCGGGAACCGGTCTTTGATGATCATCGATGCTCTTCATCAGTATATGCCTTTCTATTCGGTGTTATACGATAAGATTCGGGGAGGAGAAAGCCTGTTTTACAGCTGGCGGGCCGGGTTGGGAGTTAATTTCCTTTCCCTGATGGCCTACTATCTGATGAGTCCTCTGAATCTTCTGATTGTGTTTTTTAAGCGTTCCCAGCTGAATATGATTATGAGCATGATTCTCGTGCTGAAAGTGGCCCTCTGTGGCCTGACCATGGGAATCTATTGTAACGCAAAAAGCAGCAGGGCCAACCCCTTTGCCGTTGCAGCGGCAGCGGCATATGCATTAAACAGTTACATGGTGGGATACAGCTGGAATGTGATGTGGCTGGATTCTATTATGATGCTCCCGCTGATCCTCCTGGGGATTGAGCGGCTGGTGAATCAGAATAAGGGAGGACTTTACTGTCTTACCCTGTGTTACGCCCTGTTCTGCAATTATTATATCGGGTATATGATTTGCATATTCTCTGTCATATGGTTTTTGCTGGGGCGTTTTGAATCGCCGGGACATTTTTTGAAAAGAGGGCTGTATTTTGCTTTCTGTTCCCTGTCAGCAGGGGGGATGTCTGCCCTGATTCTGCTGCCTGCCTGGCTTGGGATACGAAAGACCTCCGCCGGAATGAAGTTTCATTTTCCAAAAGGGGATTGGCTGACAACGGTTCCCGAGATGCTTTACCGGCAGATTAATATGTTGAAGCCCATCAGCCATGACAATGATTTTGATGGAAATCTGAATGCCTATGTGGGAATTTTTGTTCTTGTCTTCCTTTTCCTGTACCTGTTGAACAGAAATATCCGTCTCTCTGATAAAATACGGAGGATTCTGGTACTGGGATTCTTTTATCTCAGCTTTACCGAGACCCACCTGAATTATATCTGGCACGGATTCCACAGTCAGTATGGTATTCCCAACCGTTTTTCCTTCCTGATGGGATTTGTGCTGATTGCCTGTGCTTTTGAAGTGATGGAGAATCTGGAATTTGTCCGTGTTTGGCAGGTCCTGATTTCAGCCCTTTGCTGTGGGGGAATTATCGCCTTTATCCTTTTAAAGGGGGGAGGGGAAGAGTCTGAAATAGTACTGATTCTTGCGGGAACGTTGATGATTATCTATATCTTCCTTCTTCTTATTTACTCCGTGGTAAGTACCACAGGCCTGAAGGAGCTGCTTCATCGCTGGCATGGAGAGGAGTGGAGATATGCCTGCTGTCTGATCCTTACAATTGTAGTGGTCGCAGAGATGGCGGCCTCCGGTGTGAAGGGCTATTATGAGAACGGTCAGATCAATGTGCCCAAATTTTACTCCTGGACGGAAGATATGGAGGAGGCCACCCGAATATCAGATGACGGGACATTTTACCGAAGTGAAGTGGTCTGGGCCAGGATGCTGGATGAGGCTATTTATTATCCCATGAATACAGTAGGCCTGTTCGGATCCACAGCCACGGATACCATGGTGTCGGCCATGGATGATCTGGGCTTTGCCACCGGAGCCAATGAATATAAATATGTGGGAGAAAACGTCCTTACGAATTATCTTTTAAATGTTCGTTATCAGTATTACAAACAGGATGACGAGGTATTTACGGAATTCCATTACAGAGATACCTACGGAAGAGTCAACCTTTTTGAGAATCCGATTGACACGGATCCCGGTTATTTTGTGAGTCCCAATATTGAACGGTATTTTGATTCTGTCAGTGCTTATCCCTTCCGGGCTATGAATTCTCTGGCGGAAGCAGCCTTTGAGATTCCCGAGCTGTATAAAGATGTTGAGATTCCGGATCCCGGAGTGGAAGGATGCAGTGTGAGACCTACAGGGAGTCCGGGAGAATACCGCTTTGAGTTTAAGGAATCAAAAGAGGATAATCTGGTTTTTGATATTCCGGTGAAAAACGGAGCAGAAGATCTGTATGTGTATTATGACGGAACCCAGGTATCAAAGGCCACGGTTTCACTGAACGGAAAGAATCTTGTATCCGGTGATTATGAGGGAAAGATGGTCTCCTGTAAAAATGCGCCGGCAGATTCTGTTCTCTCCGTAAAAATGACATTGAAAGGAGACGAAAAAAACGGGGTGATCCGTCTCTCTGCAGCCAGCCTGGACGCCGACGCCATGAGCCTGATTAAGGATGTTCGGAAGGAGAATCGTTTTACGGTGACCAAGTACAGTGATGCTTCTCTGGAGGGGAAGGCAAGAGTCGCTCCCGGCCAACATGGAAAACAACTGCTCTTCCTGTCAATTCCATATGATGATGGCTGGACGATTACGGTAGATGGAAAAAAGACTGACCCCGTGTCCATTGGCAAAGCCTTTCTCGGCATTAAGCTTTCCGGAGGAGTCCATAAGATCCGAATGACCTATCTGTCACCGGGATTCCGTATCGGATGCGTGATCTCCATCATCAGTCTGATCCTGTTTATCCTGTTCCATGGAATTCGAAAAATCTATTGGAGGGTCAGAAAAAGAAACGAGCGCATGCAGCGAAAAAAGGAGGCTGCAAAAAGAAATGACTTCCTGGAGTCCGGCATCCGGGAAACGACAACAGAATAATTCTGGTAATAATTGGAAATTTCTTCTGGACAGAATTGGTAAATTATGGTAATTTATGAAATGAAGCCCCGTAAAGGCTTTGATCTGTGAGAAGAAAGGAGAACATCGCAAGATGTATAGACCTAAGTTGGATGAGCAGAAGATGGATGAACCTTATTCCGTTATTATCGCAGAAAGAGGAGAGTACGGCAGAAGACTTGTGCGTTATCTGGAGCGTACTCTCCCTTCTTATGTAAGGATCTGTCATTTTACCACGGCCGAGGCTTTTCTGAATTCCCGGGGAAAGGCTGAGTACTATCTCATAGAAGAGGAGTTGTACCATGAGCTGGAAGGGAGATGGGAGCTGTCCCCCGGCGAGAAGGGACAGGTGCTGATTCTGTCGGATCGGGACGGTCCCGGAAGGTTCTGCATCTATGATACACCTTCCGGGATAAGGGAGTGGATGGAAGCCGGCATAAGAGATTCCTGCAGGGTACTGTCTGCCGGGGACTGCCGGATTACCGCTGTTTACTCGCCCCTGTACGAAGAAGACCTTCAGAAGATAGCCATGTCTTTCATGGAAGAAGGAGATCTCTTTTTGGGCTTTGAAGATCTCGGGCCGGTGATCAGCCGGCGCGCCAATGTCAGTGATCTGTGTTATTTTATCCGGCTGCACTCCGAGGAGATCCTGGATACCATGGAGGAGCTGTGTGATCGCAGCACCGGCATTTTTCTCCTGGAATCTCCGGATATGTTTTTTTATCTGAGAGAGTTGAGTATCGAAGATTATAAATGGTTTTTTGACAGAATCAGGAGATCAGGAAGATATCGGAATATTATGCTGGCCATTGGCAACGGATTCATATCAAGACCGGAGATCCTGCCACTTCTGGACCGGATGATTATGGTGGACTCATCGGAGAACTCACGCAGGCATGCACTTTGCACCAGGCTTGACTGGATTCTTCGAAGTGACGCGATAGCCTACCGGGGAGAGATTGTGAGAGTATACAAAGAGGAAGTTATGTAACGACCTCCTGTTTTTTTTACTATTTTGCTGGACATATCTGGAAGAATATGGTAATATAATGCAGCAATGGAAATAATAAACATTTTCCGGGCTGCCATGAAAGGGCAATATTATGAAGAAAGGGTATACTAATTCCCTGAGAAAAGAAGTTCTCGACCGGATCAGTCATCAGAAAGAGCTGTCGGATCGTGAAGTATACCGGGAGATTGACAGTATCCTGCTCACAAGAAGTCACGAAGAGTATTCTTCTCTGGAGTCCATGCTGAAATACCGGGAAGCTGTTTTCGATTCTATTCGTAGATTTGGCGTACTGGAACCCTATCTGAACGATGACCAGGTCACTGAGATCATGATTGTCGGCTCCGGTAAGATTTTCATCGAGCGATGCGGTGTCATTATAAGAACCGATCAGAGTTTTTTTGATGAGGAGGAAGTGTATCGTCTGATCGATCAGATCGTGGCTCCCACGAACCGGATGGTGAATGAGAGCAGGCCGGTTGCAGACAGCCGGCTCCCGGACGGATCTAGGGTGCACATTGTTTTACCTCCGGTGTCTCTGGTCGGACCTGTTATAACCATCCGCAAGTTCAGGAAGGGAGGCATGACAATAGAAGATTTGATCCGATACGGGGAATTCCCGCCGGAACTGGCGCCAGTGCTCCGATGTTATGTAAAGGGACGTTATTCCATACTTTTATCAGGCGCTACGAATAGCGGGAAGTCTTCTTTGCTGAATGCTCTGGGTGCGTATATCGGGGAGAAGGAAAGGATTATTACGATTGAAGATTCAGCGGAACTGCAGATGTTTCATATAGATAATCTGGTCCGGCTGGAGACCAGGGACCCGAATGTGGAGGGAGAGAATGAAGTGACGATGGAAGATCTGATCAAAGCCAGTCTGAGGATGCGGCCGGACAGGATCATTGTAGGAGAAGTCCGCGGCGCAGAGGCCATGGCGATGCTTCAGGCTCTTTCTACCGGGCATAACGGGTCCTTCAGTTCCATCCATGCCAATTCCTGCCGGGATGCCCTGCGCAGATTGGAGACTATGGTCTTGATGGGTGTGGATATGCCTCTTAAGGCGATTCAGGGATTGATAGGTTCTGCTGTCGATATCCTGATTCATCTGGAGAGAACGGCAAATGGAGAGAGAAGATTGACGGAGATTGTGGAGCTGGTGGATTTTGACGGGACAGATTATCAGATGAATTCCCTGTTTGGTCTTCGTTCCGATGAAGGAGGAACGTCTGTCCTATCCATGATCCATGATCTTTCTGAAGGAAAGAAGATGGTGGCTGCAGGGATATGGAATGATTATAAAAGGGCGGTGATGCATTATCAGAGTTGTTACGGGAGGGACTAAGCTTCTGAAGGCAGCAGAGGAATACTTTCTGCCATTCGCGGCAGGAGAATGTCTCCTGGTCATGATTAACGGTTTGTGTTACAGAAGCCTCCTGTGGATGATCCCGCTGCAGCTTCTTCAGATTCCTGTTCAGAGTGAGTATAGAAGATGGGAATCTGAGCGAGAGAAACGATGGTATATGGAAGGGTTTCAGGAGATCCTGTCTTCTCTTGTCACATCTCTTCACGCAGGGCTGTCTCTGGAGAATGCATGCCGCAGTGCCCTTCATGAGCTGAGACTGTGTTATGTGGGAAGGACGCATCCTGCCCTTTCAAAGATGGAAGAACTCTGCAGGGGACTTGATCTTAATATTCCGGTGGAAGTGCTTTTTTTACGTTTCGCAGAAGAATCCCAGGTGGAGGACATCTATGAGTTTGCCATTGTTCTGGATATTGTCCGGAAAACCGGCGGGAACATAATAGATATCATCCGGACCACGGCGGATCATTTAAAGATGAAGATGGATACAGCCAATGAAATGAGAGTCATCCTGAGCGGGATACTCTTTGAAAAAAATGTCATGTTGCTGATGCCTTTTTTCATGCTGGGCTATCTGAATCTGACAGGGAGCACCTATACAGATTGTTTTTATTATACAGCAGCAGGAAGAGTGGTTATGAGTGGGGTGATTCTGGTCGTGACTGTTTGTTATTACTGGTCAGAACATATCGTGAAGATTGAGATATAGCCGGGAGAGAATATGATGATGAGAAAGAAAGCTTTTGGCAGGAAAAGTCTTGCCCATCGCTATCGTGCACATATCCGGAAGTATTTTCTGACGGAATCCGGAAGCGAAGAGAGAGAGGAAGGAATCCGGGTGGA
>CACXGS010000334.1 GCA_902767195.1 uncultured Lachnospiraceae bacterium
ATTGCCGAAACCGTCTTCCAGAATACTGGAGGACCTGACAATATAAGGATCCTGCCCATAATACTCCAGAATACTTTTAAAACGGCTTTCCATTTCCGCGGAGAATTGTCCCGTCTTCAGACGATCAGCAAATTCTTCGGCCAGGGAGAAATATCCTTCTTCCGTCCTCTGCCGGATCCGCAGATCCCAAAAACCATTGTCGACAATATAAGTGTAATAGACATCGGATCCCACAAAAAAGGAATCATGGGGTTCCAGAACC
Source organism: uncultured Lachnospiraceae bacterium (assembly GCA_902767195.1). The sequence goes on from CACXGS010000334.1 coordinate 263, forward strand.
CGCTCGATCTCCGGCACCGTATTGCGAAGGATGGCCCTGGCCAGAAGCATACCGCAGGCCTTTCCTCCAATCAAACCTGTTCCAATCATGTGACTTCGGATAAGAAAATAGTCCTCCGGCACAAAATGGCTCATGACCATTTCCCGCATACGCTCATCCCGGGTCATCATGATCCTGCACATGGTACTGCAGGAATCGGTCATATCCATACGGTTATCATAGAGCACTCTGGCTGTATTAAAGAAGCGGTCCCAAGAGTCGATAAACTGCTCCTCTCCCGGTCTCTGAAAATGGCTCAGCAGCTGATAAAAGCGGCTGGACCTCACGCCGTCTGTAATCGGCCGGAAAGTTCCCTTCTGCCTGTTGTAAATGTGGGGCAGAAACATGGTTTCCGAATCTCTTTTCCACACTTTCGCAGGGCGGACATAGACATTTTCCTGATCCGAATAGACATCCAGGAACAGCTGGGTCGTATCCAGGATCTTATTGATGGCATGAAAGGAATGCTTTCCCCGGATTATGGGAAAAAAGGCTACCGTATCCAGGATAAAGAGGAAAGGACAGGTCACCCGGAAAAAGTTTCCCATCATCAAATCTGTGGCCCAGGCTGTCTGTAATTCGGACAGGCAATCAAAAACATAAAAGGCGTCGAACCCCTCCTTCTCGATAATATTATGGATCTCCACAGTAAATGTTTCAAAACGATGGGAAAGAGGAATCCTCACAGTTTTGATTTCCGGGCACTCCTCAAGCAGAGGGTCATGGCTGGCAAACCGAAAATAGATGATATTCCTGTGGTCTTTTACTGCCTGCTCTACATATGGTTCCATAAATAGTTTAAACTCATCAAGATCAGAGACTCTCCACACCACGTTGTCACCAAGCCGGATATAATCAAGCGCCTGATCCATATCCGGGATACCAGATAAAACACGGTCAAATGCTGCCATAGAACAACCCCCCTATTTCATCTCGAAATCATTTTGGTTAATTTAGTGAAAAGAGCAGCTTTCCGTAGCTGGGTACCGGCCAGTCCTGCTCACTGCAAAGCATCTCGGCCTCATCCACGTGCTTCCTCAGATGCTCCATTTTCGGAAGAACATCATCCCTGATAAAGGCAGACATTTCAATGATGTCATCATATTTCTTTAAGTCTTCAAGCGCTTTCTCAAGATCTTTTACTCTTTCCAGGATATAATCGGTGAGTTCAGACAGTCTCTCCATGGTGGAAATCTCATAGTTGCATTTCACATGCTGACTGACAGACTTCATCATGGATGTGGTCCGGGCAAGATGGAAAAGATACTCCTCAATGGAAGGCAGATAGCTCTTTCTGACCATATCTACCATAGTGTGCCCCTCGATATTTACAGTCTTACAATAGTTCTCCAGCATAATCTCACATCTGGAATGAAGCTCTGTCTCAGTAAATACCTTGTGCCTGATTAACATTTTCCTGTTTTTCTCATCAAGCAGATGGGGCATGGCATCCGGTGTTGTTTTTAAGTTGGACAGGCCTCTGACCTCTGTGGCTTCCTTCACCCATTCTTCCCCGTAGCCGTTTCCGTTAAAGAGTATCCGCTCATGCTTTTCAATGGTCTCCTTAATCAGCTGATGAAGATCTGTCTCAAAGTCATTCGACCCTTCCAGCCTGTCTGCGTACTGTTTCAGACTTTCCGCCACTGCCGCATTCAACATGATATTACAGCAGGCAATACTGTTGGAAGATCCCAGAGAGCGGAATTCAAATTTGTTGCCGGTAAAGGCAAAGGGTGACGTCCGGTTTCTGTCCGTAGTATCTCTTGAGAAACGTGGCAGGGAATGCACGCCCAGCTTCATAATGACTCTTTCTGCTCCCTCATAGGGTGCATCATTTTTGATGGCATCCAGTATTGCGGACAGCTCATCCCCCAGAAAGATGGATATAATGGCCGGCGGTGCCTCGTTGGCACCAAGTCTGTGATCATTTCCTGCCGTGGCGACAGAGAGACGAAGCAGATCCTGATAGTCATCCACCGCCTGAATTACGGCGCAAAGGAAGAGAAGGAACTGGGCATTCTCATAGGGAGTTGCTCCCGGAGAAAGTAAGTTGACTCCGGTATCCGTGGCCATAGACCAGTTGTTGTGCTTGCCGGAACCGTTCACCCCCGCGAAAGGTTTCTCATGCAGCAGGCAGGCCATTCCATGTTTCTTTGCCACCTTCTGCATGATTTCCATGGTGAGCTGGTTGTTGTCTGTCGCCACATTGGTCGTTGAGTAAATCGGCGCCAACTCGTGCTGGGCAGGAGCCACCTCATTGTGTTCTGTCTTGGCCAGGATTCCCAGCTTCCACAGTTCTGCATTCAGATCTTCCATGAAGGCGGTCACTCTGGGCTTAATCACGCCGAAGTAGTGGTCATCCATCTCCTGCCCCTTCGGCGGCATGGCTCCGAAGAGTGTTCTTCCCGTATAGATCAGATCCGGCCGTTTCTCAAACATTTTCTGATCAATCAGGAAATATTCCTGCTCCGGTCCGACGCTGGTTCTCACATATTTCACTTCCTTGCCGAAAAGCTTCAGAATCCTCTTTGCCTGGCGGTTGAGCGCCTGCATGGAACGAAGAAGGGGTGTCTTTTTGTCCAGGGCTTCGCCGGAATAGGAACAGAA
>CACXGS010000335.1 GCA_902767195.1 uncultured Lachnospiraceae bacterium
GGAGGAAAGCGCACTTTCCAGAATGTCCGCATCCCTCAGACTTTCCATGATTTGCCATGCTGTCTGTACAAACAATTTATTCATAGTTTTATCAGTCCTCTTGTTGCAAGAAATCAAAATGATATATAATTATACCACGTTGGGGGAACAAGAATACTTTTTGTTGGTACTATAGAGTTAAATTGTAATAATCATGAATACTCTTATGATGGTTTTGTTCATCATCAATATTGCGATTTTTATCTGTAATATCCGGTTTATCTTTTTGATTCTGTCAGCATTGCCGAAAGCCTATGTTACTTATCCGGAAACAGATAAAAAGCATCATTTTGCCTGCTTTATTCCTGCGCGTAATGAGGAGATGTATATCGGCCGCCTGCTCGAGAGTCTGGCGGTTATGGATTATCCGGAGCATCTGAAGGATGTCTATGTTATTGTGAATAATTGTACGGACAGAACAGAGGAAATAGCGAGGGAATGCGGAGCGGCTATTATTAAGTGCACTTCAGAAGTCAGGGACAAAGCGGGCGCGCTTCGAACCGGTTTTAACCGTTTGGCGGGACATTCTGAAATCGATGCATTTGTTGTGTTCGACGTGGATACGGTGGCAGATCCTGCATTTCTCACAGAGCTTAACAAAGTGTTTGCACAGGGTCATAGAATTGTGCAGGGCAAGAGAAGAGGCCTGGGTACAAGCCAGAGCTGGATTGCACAAAGCTATGAGATTTACTATGCCTTGCAGAATGCTTTTTTCAATCACCCGAGGGCGCGAAGGAACCTGTCGGCTTCGGTCAACGGCAGCGGGTGGGCTGTGTCAAGAGATGTTGTTGAGCGCTACGGGTTCGATACCTGTACGATTACAGAGGATATGGAGTACACACTACAGAGTGCTCTCTACGAGGAAATCATCGCCTATTGTGAAGATGCAGTCAATTACGATGACTTTGTCAGAGATATTCGCAGATCCATGAAACAGAGATTGCGCTGGTCGATGGGCAATACCCAGTGCCTGCGCTGCTACAGCGGCAAACTGATCAGAAAAGCACATGCATGTTTCGGCAAAGCACGCCGGAGCGCATGGATTTGCCTCGATATGCTGGTTGCTAATCTGATACCGGTCTTTGTGGGGCTCGGAATCGTATCTATGGCGATTTCGATCGTAGGTGCTATCTGTGCAGCTATAGCGGGAACAATTGCGGGAAGAGAGATTGGAATGGTGTTGACGGCACCTGTCTTTGCGTGGCTTATGACCAGCCTTTCGTCAGTTGCGGCATTGATTAAATCACATGTCAGACCGGCCGGAAACCTCAGGGGCATTCTTTTGTTTCCGCTCTTTCTGATCACATGGTTTCCGTCTCTGCTCCTATCTCTTTTCTGGGGAAATGTACGGTGGTCAGAATTGAGAAAATAAGAATATAAGGAATATACAGGGTTTTCCATTTTTTGCTTGGGCTTCAAACAGCTGTTTAGAATAATTCAGATTATATTAACTAAATTCATCACTCGGCGCAGCTATAATCAGTAGAAGAGCGGAGGAGATTCTAATATTGTTCAAAAAACATATTCATTGGGCAGTCATTTTCTTCATATTGGCTGTTATTAGTATATGGGCTGTTGTTTCACATGCTGACGGATACGCGGTAGCATTAATGGCACAGCTGATTAAGCCGCGATGCGTTCCGTGGACACTGCTTGCTGTTTGCGGTATGTTCGGCAACCTTTTTTTTGAGGGGCGGGCGCTGGCCTGCCTGATTCGCGGACTGTCTCCTGAATCATCTGCCGGAAACAACATGCTCTATTCTGCAGCAGACATCTATTTTTCCGCTATTACTCCTTCCTCTACAGGAGGGCAGCCGGCAAGCGCTTTTTTTATGATTCGCGATGGTATTCCGGCGGGCACTTCAACCGTTATTCTCATTGTTAATGTCTTCATGTACACACTCGCTTTGATGACCGTCGGTCTTATTACATTTATATTCCAACCGACTCTTCTTTTTCAATTCAGCATGCCTGCCAGAATCCTGATCAGCATAGGAATTCTGTTCCTTTTTTTGTTGTGTTTGTTATTTATTTTGCTGCTAAAGAAAGAACAGTGGATCAGAGGCATAGCATCCTTTTTTATTTCCGCAGGGATAGCGTTACATTTTATTAAAGACCGGGAGCATTATGTGCGAAAAACAGACAAAATGATCATGCAGTACAAAAACTGTGTTGCAGTGTCAAAGGGGAAAAAGAGAGTGTTGTTTCTGGCCTATTGTCATAATCTGTTGCAGCGGCTGTCCCTGTTATCAGTGACGCTTTGTGTGTATATGGCTTTTGGTGGAGCAGTATCAGCTCTTCCGTTATTATTCTGTATTCAGTCTCTGGTCTTTATCGGGGCTTATAGTATTCCGATTCCGGGAGCCATGGGCGTGTCAGATTATCTGCTTTTGAACGGACTTTCCCTTGTCCCGGGTATTACCCATGAGGCCAATATAGAGTTGGCCAGCAGAGGCTTTTCCTTTTACTGTTGTGTTATTCTGTCGATTATGATAGTAATCTTCGGCTATCTGCGGCAAAGAAAGAGGCAAGCAATATGATCGGTTTATATGATTACACTGTATGGCTGACTTACCTGTCCGCGCTTTCAGCCGGTGCCGGTATTGTGATCACTCTCACAGGGTTTTCACATCCTTATGTCGGGATTCTGTTTCTGATGATTTGCGGACTGTGCGATGCATTTGACGGAAGAGTTGCACGCAGGAAGAAGAACAGGACACAAATGGAAAAGAGATACGGGATTCAGATAGACTCCCTTTCTGATTTGATCGCATTCGGCGTCCTGCCCGTCTGTATCGGACATGGACTTGCAGTGCTATCCCCTAATTATCAAGTGGTTTGGGATAAACCCTTCCCGAAGAGCATCAACACCATTACTGTTTTCTTTATGGCCATTATGCTGTGGTATATTCTGGCTGCTTTGATACGATTGGCATATTACAATGTGGCTGAGGAAGAGCGTCAGGAGTCGGAGGACGGCAAAAAGGTTACGTACACCGGTCTCCCCGTAACGTCAGCGGCCATTGTCTTTCCGATTATTGCGCTCCTTCAGTATATTCTTGTACAGGATATTACTCTCGTTTATTTTGTTGTGATGCTGATGATGAGTGTTGCTTTTGTCAGCAGAATCAGCATTCCAAAACCAGGCTTAAAACTGATTCTCATTTTATGCGGGATTGGGCTTGTCGAATTTATCTTCCTGATCGTATATATGCTCAAGGTCCCCTGATGCTGTGAGAGGATGGGAATATGTCCGATAGAGGTTTATCTTTTTTATATCATACCGTACCGGGGAGATTTCTTCTCATACCGTTAACAAGCCCTGTTTTCTCTAAAGTGTGCGGCAGATTTCTTGGCAGTCGCCTTTCCGGGTTTCTTGTGCCCGGATTTGTCAAGAGACATCACATTTTACTTGATCAGTGCAGGCAGACCGGGTTCAAGACTTTCAATGATTGTTTTACAAGGCAGCTTGCAGCTGAAGCGCGGCCGATTGATTCAGACCCGGATCATCTGATTGCGCCTTGTGATGGTCTTATGAGTGCTTATCGGATTCAGGAAGGGCAAGTTATCCCGGTTAAGCAGAGCACGTATACGATTTCTTCTCTGCTGCGCAGCAAGCGTCTGGCTAATTACTATCGAAATGGGATCTGCCTTGTAATCCGGCTGCGGACAGACCATTACCACCGCTATTGTTATATCGATTCCGGTATGAAAGGTAAAAACCATGTTA
>CACXGS010000336.1 GCA_902767195.1 uncultured Lachnospiraceae bacterium
ACAAAGCCGTCTCTCCTCCTCGATCTCGTTCTCGTCTCCGGAGATCATAGCTCCGTAACCGGGAAAAATGCCCTCTTCCATCCCGCCGATAAAAACGTTGGAGAATTCAAGGCCCTTGGCATTATGGAGGGTCATCAGAAGGACTTTATTCCCATCGTCCTCCAGATTATCAATCCCGGCGTTGAGGGTATACATATCCTTTTCCGCAAGAAAATCGGAGAGGTTAGGATCATCGCTCTCATCTTCATAGTAGGCAATATCATTGTAAAGCTCATCTATGTCTTCCAGCCTGCTCATGGATTCCGGCGTCCCTTCCGCCTCCAGTTCCTTCCGGTATCCGGTGGTCTCAAGAATATGTGTCAGAAGGTCCGTGATGGAATGGGTATCCGCATAGTCACGGAAGTCGAAAATCATTTCCGAGAAAGCCCGGATCTTCGAGGCGGACCGCCCCATACCGGGTATGTCCGAAACCATAAAAACGGCATCCAGGAAATTCATATCATGATCCAGGGCAAACTCGTTAATCCTGTTGATGGAAGTCTGGCCGATTCCCCGCTTGGGCACATTGATGATCCTCTTTACCGCCAGGTCATCCCTGCCGCTGTCGATCACCTTCAGATAACTCATCAGATCCTTGATCTCCTTGCGGTCGTAGAAACTGACTCCCCGGACAATGGCATAAGGAATATTGCGCTGTTTCAGCTTCTCTTCAAAGATTCTTGACTGGGCATTGGTCCGGTAAAGAATCGCCATATCTTTATAGTCCACCTGGCGCATATGGAGGAAAACGATCTGTTTGGCCACTCCTTCCGCCTCATCATACTCTGAGTCATAAGTCTTAAAATGCACCAGCTCTCCCGTCTGGTTTTCCGTCCAGAGACGCTTCTCTTTTCTTCCGGTATTGTTGGCAATCACATCGTTTGCCGCATTCAGAATATTCTTCGTGGACCGGTAATTCTGTTCCAGGCGGATTACCCTGGCATCGGGAAAGACCTTCTCAAAATTCAGAATATTGTAGATATTGGCCCCGCGGAACTTGTATATGGACTGGTCATCATCTCCGACTACACAGAGGTTGCGGTATCTGGCCGCCAGCCTGCTGACAAAAAGGAACTGGATGGTATTGGTATCCTGGTACTCGTCCACCATGATATATCGAAAACGTTCCTGATACTGTTCCAGCACATCCGGTGCCTGGTCAAAAAGCTCCACCGTTTTCATAAGAAGATCGTCAAAATCCAGAGCATTGTTCTCCCTCAGTTTCTTCTGATAAAGAGCATATATCTCGCCAATCTTTGCGTTCCGGTAATTATCACCGTAATCCCTCAGATAATCCGCAGGAGTTCTGTTCTCATCTTTGGCAGAAGAAATCTCTGCCATCACCGACCGTTCCGTGAACTGCTTTGTGTCCAGATTCATCTCCTTCAATACTTCTTTCATGAGAGACTTCTGGTCATTGGCATCATAGATTGTAAAATTCCTGTCATAACCGATCCGGTCGATATAGCGCCGGAGAATTCTGCTGCAGGCAGCGTGGAAAGTAGAGATCCAGACATCTTCGGACCCGCTTCCGACCAGATCCTCCACCCGTTCCCTCATCTCCTGGGCTGCTTTATTGGTAAATGTGATAGCCAGAATATTCCATGGGGCTACTCCCATCTCTCCGATCAGGTAAGCGATACGGTGCGTGAGAGACCGGGTTTTGCCGGAACCGGCTCCGGCAAGCATTAAAAGGGGGCCTTCTGTACAGAAGACCGCCTCTTTTTGTTCCTGATTCAATTGATCAAATATGTTCACTTTGTTCATCCTTAATTCTGTTTATACTGACTCTAAACCAGCTTGTGTCCGCAGTTGCTGCAGAACTTGCCGCCGTTGGTCCTGGTTCCGCAATTCGGGCAGAAGTTGGGAATTGCCGCATTCTCTGCCGGCTGATCGGCTGCAGCTGCAGGCTGCTGTGGTGCTGCCTGCTGAGGAGCAGCTCCGCCTCCCTGCATGGTATTC
>CACXGS010000337.1 GCA_902767195.1 uncultured Lachnospiraceae bacterium
CAGGCACCGTTCGGGATCTCCTCAACGATCAGCTCTGCAACAGCCTTGTCTACTTCTGTCGGAGGTGCGCCGGCACCCATCTCTGCGATCGCGCCGTTCGGTCCTTCTACGATGTAGTCAACCTTGGAGATATGGATCGCTTCCTCAAATCCGCCGAGACAGCGAGGCATGTTCTCGTTTACCTCAACAACTACAACATCAGCGATCTCACAAACTGCCATCATATGGGAAGCATTCGGTCCAAAGTTGAAGAAACCATGCTTGTCCATCGGTGTAACCTGGAAGAAGGCAATATTCAAATGACGGATGTTCTCTCTGTAATATCTCGGCAGCTCAGAATACTTCACCGGACAGTAGAAGCAGAAACCGTCTTTCACGGCCCTTCTCTCAAATCCGCTCATATGCCATGAATTCCATGTGAAATGGTCTTTTACATTGGGAACCTTGAAGATCTCAGGGGTCCACATAAGGATACCGCCCCTGAAATTAACGTTCTCAAGTTCCTCTGCTCTTGCTGCCAGGGCAGCGTCAATTGCAACAGGAGTTGCAGTGGTCCAGCCATAATCTACCCAGTCGCCTGACTTAACCAGAGCTGCAGCTTCCTCTGCAGTGATCATCTTCTGTGCATACTCTTTAATGTAGCTCATATAACTCCTCCTTAACATATACCGTTCTTTGCCTTGGATATAAGATATCATAGCAAAAAGTAACCCTTTATAGCAAGCCCGTTCGCCCGCTTTTTTGTTAAAAAAATGTCATATATATTCTACCATCTAAAAAAAGACTGGTCAACAAAAAGCTAATGAAAAGTATGCATTATAGTCCCGTTCCCGGCTCAGCGCAAGGCTCCGTAGATCTGTTTCTTATATCTGGCGGAAAGAGGAATCCGGTCGCCGTCCTCCAGCACGATCTGGTTTTTGATCCGGTCAATCCTTCGGATATGACCTGCATTCACGATGTAACTCCTGTGACATCGGACGAAACCGGTCGGCAATTCGGCTGCAATCCCCTTCAACGTATCGTAGAAACTCCACTTCCCCCGGTCAAAATGCAGCATGATCAGCTTATTCTTAGATTCAAAATAAGAGATCCGTTCGTAAGGTATAAAATCATCCGTTCCCTTGGATTGGATCTGGAAGAAAGCCGGTACTGTTCCCTCCTGCCTCCCTTTGACAATATAGCGGATCATCTCCCCGACCTTCTCATGGTATCGGTCCTCGTTAAAAGGCAGTTCCAGAACTCCGCCGACCTGCAGGTCCGGTCTGATATAGACTTCCGGGGAGATCCCGGCATCGACCAGGACAAGGAGAGGTGTGCCGGCAAAAGACCGGCGAAATTCCAGGATCTTTTCGAGATCTTCCTCTTCCTCCATCTGAAATATGGCCAGGTCCGGACTTTCTCCCTTCCGGTCCTCCGGAAAATGACATCCTTCCCGGTCTGCAAAAACCGCTTCCTTCCTGCAGATCTCCATGATCCTCTGTTTCTCCGGGTTGTCCTCAATATATATCCTAAGCATAGCATCTTCCCATGCCGATCTGTGTTGTCACTGACCTGCCATGCCCGGTCAGGCGATCACGTTGTTCTTCAGGGCCGCAGCCGCCTGCTTTGCTTCCGACTCGGTGGAAGCATACTGCCGGGCTATCGTATTCAAATGGGAAACCTGGGTGCTCACCAGCTTTCTCATCTTTTCTGTATCATTCTCCAGACCACGAAATCTGGATATGTACTGGGATCCGGCTTCGCCGCTCCACACAGCGTGGCTGATCCCGGTCACCAGATTCATCATCTGGGATGTGGTCCTCTTGATATCCAGGGAGATCTGATCAAACTCCGAGGCGGTCTGTCTTAACTTCTCCGGTGTAACTTTAATCTTATTCACCATTCACATCACCTCCCTACCGGTCATGATCTGCCTCCCGCGGTCTGAATGTTCTTTGCTTCCATCATCATGTAAATGGAAATGATCTTCTCCAGCACGATCAGAAAATCAGCGATCACATTCAGCACCTTTCTCAGGTTGTCCGTGTCTGCCTTAAAGCTCTTAACGAAAGTCTCCTTGGCATCACCTTCCCACATGCTGTTCAGCTTGCCTGCCTTCTCCTCCAGCTGTTGGATCTGCCCGCTCAAAACTTTCTTGAGCCCTTCCAGGGCCTCTTTTTTCTTCTTCAGTTCCGATGATGATATGATCATCTGGGCCATCGTCCAACCTCCCTTCTCGTCTTAAACCTGTGATTATCGGTTGCGAGAATCATTATAGCACATTTTCTTCAAAATATGTAATAATTTGACATTTAGTTAATATTTTGGGATAAACGTCCAAGGAGACAGGGGACACAGAACCGTCCCCTGTCTCCCTGTCTCCTGGACGTTTATCCCAAAATATAATATAAATGTCAAATTATTACATTATTTGAAGAAAATGTGCTATAATGATTCTCGCAAC
>CACXGS010000338.1 GCA_902767195.1 uncultured Lachnospiraceae bacterium
AAAGAGATTTCCATGAGTACCGATGATTTAAATCGAATGAATGATTAAGGAGGGAAGAACCGTGCCACGTAAAGGACATATCGCAAAGAGGGACGTATTACCGGATCCTATTTATCAGAACGTAGTAGTTACCAAGCTTATCAACAACATCATGCTGGATGGTAAGAAGGGTGTAGCACAGAAGATCGTTTATGACGCTTTTGAGCGTATTGCCAAAGAGACTGGCAAAGAGGCGCTTGAAGTATTTAATGATGCCATGAACAATATCATGCCCGCTCTGGAAGTTAAGTCCAGACGTATCGGCGGAGCAACATATCAGGTTCCGATCGATGTAAGGCCTGAGAGACGTCAGACACTGGCTCTGCGCTGGATGACAGAATTCTCCCGCAAGAGAGGCGAGAGAACTATGGAACAGCGTCTTGCCAAAGAGATTATGGATGCCGCCAACAATACAGGTGCATCTGTAAAGAGAAAAGAAGATATGCACAGGATGGCCGAGGCCAACAAGGCTTTCGCCCATTACAGATTCTAAACGGTTTTTTGCTGGAAGGCTGTGGAAGACCGCAGCCTTCCATTATTATTTATTATCTATTATTAATAGAAGAAATAGTTTCAGCAGCTTACCGTTGGCTATATTATTTTAGGAGGGAATACCTTGGCTGGAAGAGAATATCCACTTGAACGAACCAGGAATATCGGAATCATGGCACACATTGATGCCGGTAAAACGACATTAACAGAGCGTATTCTTTATTACACAGGTGTGAACTACAAACTCGGTGAGACCCATGAGGGATCAGCGACCATGGACTGGATGGAACAGGAGCAGGAGAGAGGAATTACCATCACATCCGCTGCTACAACCTGCCACTGGACTTTGGAAGAAAACTGTAAGCCGAAAGAAGGTGCGCTTGAGCACAGAATTAACATTATTGATACTCCAGGCCACGTTGACTTTACGGTTGAGGTAGAGCGTTCACTCCGTGTTTTGGACTCCGCAGTTGGTGTGTTCTGTGCTAAGGGCGATGTTGAGCCTCAATCTGAGAATGTGTGGCGTCAGGCGGATACATATAATGTTCCCCGTATGGCTTTCATCAATAAAATGGATATCATGGGTGCAGATTTCTATGGTGCCGTAGAACAGATTAAGACCAGATTAGGGAAGAATGCGATTCCGATTCAGCTTCCTATTGGAAAGGAAGATGATTTTAAAGGAATTATCGATCTGATGGAGATGAAAGCCTATATCTATAATGATGAGAAGGGTGAGGATATCCAGATTATTGATATTCCTGAAGATATGAAGGACGATGCAGACCTCTATCATGCAGATATGATTGAGAAGATCTGTGAAGCCGATGACGACCTTATGATGCAGTATCTTGAAGGAGAAGAGCCGGATGTCGATGCCCTTAAGGCGGTTCTGCGTAAAGGGACTTGTGCGTGCACCATGGTTCCGGTCTGCTGTGGAACAGCTTACAGGAATAAAGGTGTCCAGAAACTGCTCGATGCCATCATCGAGTATCTGCCGGCACCGACAGATGTAGAGGATATCAAAGGCACTGACCTTGATGGAAATGAAATCACGGTTAAGTCTTCTGATGAAGAGCCCTTTGCTGCCCTTGCTTTCAAGATCATGACAGATCCTTTTGTTGGAAAGCTCGCTTTCTTCCGTGTTTATGCAGGAACCATGAATTCAGGCTCCTACATACTTAACGCGACAAAAGACAAGAAAGAGCGTGTTGGCCGTATTCTTCAGATGCATGCCAACAAGCGGACCGAACTCGAGAAGGTGTACGCAGGCGATATCGCCGCAGCAGTAGGCTTTAAGTTCACCGCCACCGGAGATACCATCTGTGACGAGAGTCATCCTGTGATTCTGGAGTCTATGGAGTTTCCGGAGCCGGTAATCGAGCTGGCCATCGAGCCCAAGACCAAAGCAGGTCAGGGAAAGATGGGTGAAGCTCTTGCCAAACTGGCAGAGGAAGATCCGACTTTCAGGGCCAGCACCAACAAGGAGACTGGACAGACAATTATCGCAGGTATGGGAGAACTCCATCTGGAGATTATCGTTGACCGTCTTCTCCGAGAGTTTAAGGTAGAGGCCAATGTCGGTGCTCCTCAGGTTGCTTATAAGGAGTCCTTCACCAAGGCAGTAGATGTTGACTCCAAGTATGCCAAGCAGTCCGGCGGCCGCGGCCAGTACGGACACTGTAAGGTACGCTTTGAGCCGATGGATGCCAATGCAGAGGAGACCTTCCGCTTTGATTCTGAAGTGGTGGGAGGTTCCATCCCCAAAGAGTACATTCCGGCAGTCGGAGCAGGTATCGAGGATGCCGCCAAGGCAGGTATACTCGGTGGTTTCCCGGTTGTAGGTGTACACGCCACAGTCTATGACGGATCCTACCATGAGGTGGATTCCTCTGAGATGGCTTTCAAGGTTGCCGGTTCTCTGGCTTTCAAGGATGCCATGAGGAAGGCAGATCCGGTTCTGCTTGAGCCGATCATGAAAGTGGATGTCACCATGCCCGATGAGTACATGGGTGATGTAATCGGTGATATCAACTCC
>CACXGS010000339.1 GCA_902767195.1 uncultured Lachnospiraceae bacterium
TCTTCACCGAAGGGGAAACCGAAGCCTGGCAGCCGGCTACTATCACTCCACATTCCTGAGTATGCCGGTCAATCTCATGGATCAGGCTCTTCAGCTCCGACTCCTCTGTTCCCTCCGGCATCAGAATGGAAAAAGAGACAGCCTCCGGGACGGCTCCCGATGCTGTCAACTTTCCTGTCACTTCATAGACCGCCCGCCTTCCCGCAAGAGTCCGGCCATCCACTGTGTGAACCGCCATACAGGATCTGACACAAGCCAGATCAAAACTTCCTGCATCCTCTCCGCTGCGGGGAGACCCATAGGGGCTCTTGTTATGCAATTGTCTCAGAACAGAACGCTGCTCCACTGTGGATTTCACTTTCCCCAGGCGCATGAAGAATCTCCTTGTCAATACTCTCCCTGTAAATGTCCTCTTTAGTGCATCAGAAGACCGGGAACAACACTTGTCACAACCATGGCAACGATAACAAGAACGATGATAATCGCTGCGATTCTCTGACTTCTCTTAGATCTCATAAAATAATACCTCTCTTATCTATATATTGCAGCTTCGGTATCACAGCTTCGAAAAAACCTTCCCGAAAAACTGCACTTTCCGAATATTGTAATTCATTTTCCAGTCTGATTCAAGGGATAAGCTATTATTTTTCTGTTAAGTGCAATCTCCCTCTCTCCAGAAATGAGCTTTAGCCTCTCCCGTCAGGGGATGAAGGTCCTCATAATCAAAGAGACAGAAGGAAATGTCATGGCAGACTTCTCCGTAAGCCGTCAGCTTCTGCATATCAATCCCAAATCTTTCGATGTGACAGCGGCGGCCATATTTTCGGAAAATGAGTTTCCACTCCTTTTTGTAGTCGGAGTTATCCCTGGCCCATGGGGGTCTGACCTTGCTCTTCTCCTTACAGTACCAGTCATAGAGGAGAATGTCCTCCACAACATCTTTCTGGGGCGCCAGCTCCGGATGGGTCATTAAAAAGTCGTGCAGGAGATTACATTTTTCCATTCTGGAGTGGTTTCTCCGGTCATGACCCTGTTCATGATACCAGTCAGCAAACTGTTCAAAAAAATCGAAGGGTGTCGCATAAAAGGGGATCGCATACTTTAAGGTATAGGGATACTGGCCGCTGTTGTAATAGGTTTCCAGAATGGCCTCGATCCGTTTCAGCCGGATCAGGTCACCGTAAGTCATCCATTTGGTTGAGAGCACCTCATATGGAGCCCGGTCCCGGTAGACCAGCCCGTAGTCCGTTGCCTTATCCCGCATCATAGTTCCCTTCAGTACTTTCAGAAAACCCAGCTGGAGCTGGTCGGGCAGAAAAATAAAGGCTTCTGTAAAGGACCTCCCGAACCGTTCGTAATTCTCGAAGGGAAGACCGGCGATCAGGTCCAGATGCTGATGGACCTTTCCCGTCTGCCGTACTGCAATGATATTAGAAATCACCTTCCCGGCATCCACCACCCTCCGAATCTCCTCTAAAGTAGCCTTGTTGGTGGACTGAAGGCCAATCTCGAGCTGGATCAGGCCCGGTCTCATAGTCTCGAACAGAGCAATCTCTTCCTGGTCCAGAAGGTCTCCCGCAATCTCAAAATGAAAGTTGGTCACGCCATTGTCCTTCTCATTAATATAATTCCAGATGGCCATGGCGTGCTCTTTCCGGCAGTTGAAAGTCCGGTCGACAAACTTAACCTGGGGAACCCCTGCCTGAAGAAAAGCATCCAGGTCCTTTCGGACAAGGTCAAGGGACCGGAATCGGACGGACCCGTCCAGGGAGGAAAGACAGTAGCTGCAATGATAGGGGCAGCCCCGGCTGCTCTCATAGTAAAGAATCTTATTGCGGAAAGGCTCCATGTCATGATAGACAAAGGGAAGATGATCCAGGTCTACAGGCAGAGCCATGCCATTATCGATGATTTCCGCTTCCTCTGTTTCTTCTCTCGTATCATTACCGGAAATCTTATTTCGCCAGGCGATTCCCGGCAGCAGGGCAAGCCGGCCCCAGGGATCCGATGGACTCGTCTCATATACCTCCACCAGCTTTGAAAAAGTCACTTCCCCCTCACCGCGCATGACCATATCCACTTCAGGATGGGTCTTCAGCACATGATCCGCATCATAGGACACTTCCGGACCGCCAAGCCAAATCGGAACCGAAGGACGGATCTTATGAAACTCCCGGGCCAGAACATTCACATGATTGATGTTCCAAAGGTAACAGGAGAAGATCAGGACGTCCGGATCCGCCTCATAA
>CACXGS010000340.1 GCA_902767195.1 uncultured Lachnospiraceae bacterium
ACGAAGGTCACCTTCGTAAAAAGAAAACTCATGGAACTCTTCTTTGTGATCCAGATAAATCTTTTCAAACTCTTCGTAACTGCAGGTCGACAGCATCCAGTTGGGATCCCGGATCAGCCAGCGTAAGAACTGCACTGCAAAGGGTATGTTGGTGATGCTCCCGTCCTCGTGGGTCTTAAGATAACCGAACTGTCTCGGTCCCACCGGCCATTGGATGATCTCCGGTCCGAAACCGTAGGTAATTCTGGTTCCGTCGGAAAGCATGGGGCCGTTCCAGGTTTTCATCATGACTACGACATCCTCCGGCTCAATAACGCCGGAACCTGTTTTTGTCCCCGGAAGGGAGAGGACGAAATCCTGCCATTCCTTCACCCGGATATCATAGGGAATGTCCTGCAGCTCCTCATGCATGCGGGCCAGGCGATGAGCTTCCTGATATTTATCCAGGGTGACCCGGTGTGGCTCGTTGTTATAGACCAGGGCTGCCCAAAGACAGGAAAACATAAGATTATAGAAATCATACAGGGGGCCGTCTGCCCAGAGGCCGTCATAATCGGATGGATATCTTAAAGCTTCCTCCAGAATCTGCCGTCCTCCTCCGGAAGTCCCGTGCATGTAACTCTTATAGATTGTCTGGCCATAACAGGCCTCTACGACTGCTTTAGCTGTTACCGTCATGTCATGGGTTCCGTGGAATGCCCAGTTCCGGATCATATCCCAGTCCAGATCCCCATCTTTGAATCCCCAGGTATTATCCACAAACATTCCTGTTGCCCCGTCACAGACAACACAGGCAAATCCGTTGCGTACCGCCATGGGCCAGGAGGTCAGATTGGTTGTCTGTTCCTTATCCCAGTCAGTCTCAAGGTTTGTTCCCGCTCCGGCAATCCCCATAAAACGCCGGTTCCATCGAAGGGGAAGAAAAACTCGTAGATTGGCAATATGGACTCCGGAAAGAAATTCTTTGATCTTTACGAAATAGAAAGCAGGAATGTTATCAAGCAAAGGCTTGCCTTCCTCCTTCCAGGTCCCCTCTGGTATAAAATGAATCTCCTGGAGGAACATGTCCGTGTATGGTTCCAGTGCTCTTCGAATCACATCCGGTCTGCACATCTCATGCAGCTTGCCGCAAACCGGCAGCTTCGAGGCGTCTATCCAGTTGTAAAACTCATGGGAGAACCAGTTCTCTCTGGTCCCCTTGAAAAACTCCCATGCTGCCATAACGATCGTCCTTTTTCGTGCTCACATGATGCTCTATTCTGTAAATCCCTCAAAAAGATCCTTCGGATGTTCCCGGATGAAATTCATTCTCACAACGTCATCGGCATAGGGGAATGTGATTCCCTGTTCCTTTGCCGCCTTCAGGGACTTGATCATCCAGGCCAGATTCCTTCCAACCTGCCGCATGATAAACATACCTTCACTGTCATGCTCCACTTCACGGATGGTATTTCCGTGAGCCATATTCCAATAATAGGAAGGAACCATGGGCATGTTATTGATCATAAAATACTTATTCAGCTGCTCAAGGGCGGAGGTAGCGCCTCCTCTTCTGCAGCAGACAATGGATGCACCCGGTTTCCCGTAAAATGTCTTCTCGGCATTCGCCGCGTAAAACATACGGTCCAGGAAGGAAATAACAGCGCCGCTGGCTGCCCCGAAATGAACCGGCGATCCAATGACCAGACCATCGGCCTGCTCCATGCGGGAAATGGCGACATTCACCACATCATCTCCGTATATGCATCTGGAGAGTCCGCTGTCTTTGCAGGCGTTACAGCCCATGCAGCCTCGAACCGGGCGGTTCCCGACATGAATCCATTCTATGGTAAAACCCTCCTCATGGAGCACTTTGGACACCTCCACCATGGATCTCCAGGTGCAGCCTTTGGGGTTTGGACTACCGTTTATAAAAACTATACTTGAACCCATATTTATATCCTATCTGTTGATAATAAATCAATCCTCTACTGATTCAGGTATTCATAGGCAGACAAAAGAGCATTGGCTCCATCTGCCACTGCTGTGGCTACCTGGCGCAGGCGCTTGGTTCGAATATCTCCGGCAGCGAAGAATCCGTCCAGATCGGTCCTTCCATCTTCCCCTGCTACAATGTATCCCGAAGCGTCAAGCTTCACAAGATTCTTCACCAGTGCAGTTCTGGGCAATAATCCGATGGATTCAAATAATCCGTCGACCGGAAGCTTCCGTCCGTTGCTCAGAACGATATATTCCATGGCGTCTCCTCCGCCTGCATATACCACTGTAGCATTTCGAATCATTTCTACCCGGGGATGTTCTTCCAGACGCCTTCTCGTTACAGGATTCCCGTGAAAACGGTCTTCCACGGTAATCACATAAATCTGAGAGGCTATATCGGTCAGATACCAGGCAGAATCTACCGCAGTATTTCCGCCGCCTACAACGGCAACTGTTTTGTCCCGATAGGCAGGCCCGTCACACATAACACAGCTGTGTATGTTCTTTCCGTGATACTTCTCGGAGCCCGTCATATTCAGGTGACGTTCTTTGGTTCCCGCCGCATAGATTACCGTCTTTGATTCCAGAATCTGACCGTCTTCAAAGGAAGTCCGGAAAATATCGCCGGTCTTCTCAATGGCAACTGCTTCGCCAGTATAGAAAGGTACACGAAGTTCTTCCGCGTGCTGGCGGAACCGGTCTCCCAATTCCAGGCCTGTAATCCCCCAGGACCCCAGATAATTATCCACTTGTATGCTGTTCATGATCTGTCCGGTGCCGAGAAACTCCTTCTCTGCAACCAAAAAGTCAAGATTGCTTCTTTTGGCGTATACCGCAGCACTAAGTCCTGCCGGCCCGCTTCCGATAATCAGCAGATCCAACATACCGGTCTCCTTCTTTCTTCTAAACTAGCGAATCGTCTTCATCCATTCTTCCACACTAAAAGTATTCTGATTCTGAATCTTCTCCTGATTAAAAGTACGATTCACTGACTCAAGCATATCATCCTTACTGCTGCAGAAATATTCCATGCTGCAGCTGGAGCAGGATGCATTATCATCACAGCAGCATGCCGGTTTCTTTGTATCGTCGAAGATCTCGTCTCCACTCTTGAAACCAAAGGCGGGATGGAAATCAAACTTGATGGCTCCCACTGCAATATCCGGTCCAACTGCTCTCTTAATCATGGCGATGCCCTCATTGCCGAAACCGGCACAAAGCTCAAGAGCTGTGCAGCCTTTCGCCACCATTTCTTTGGCAACTTCCACTGCCTCGGAATACGTTGCGCAGCCAACAACATTCATGTTGATATCTGTAGACGGAATCACCGCTCTCTGCTCCCTGGCGTTACATCCGGGAGCCACATAAATAAAAGCGCACTCAAACATATTCTTCACCTCTTCATAATCTCTCATAAAAACACATACTACCTCATAAATATAATACCTCACAAAACCACAGCCTAATGGTAGAATGTGTCATTAATTCTGATACATAAAAAGACAGGCAAAAAGGAGAAGATGTCATATGGCTGAGACAAGATTCTCAGACATATGACACCTTCTCCTCTTGAGTGATCATCTCCCTCTCTACAGTACAATAGGCACATAGAAAAAGAGCTTTTGTCTTTTGTAATTAATAAAAGTGGGCCTGCTGTAATCCACCCTGTAACGACATTCGTTAATCCAGCCTCCGAAGGCTACTCTGGTAAGCATTCTGTAAGTTTCCGGAAGATCATCCTTATCGGAAAGGTTCTCCGTGCGGAAAACGGCATAAGTACCGCCATCAATGGTCAGTTCCTCCATTCCTTCGGGAATGCCGGCATCTTTTTTCACCACGGGTCCGAGATAATAATCGTAGACTGCCTCACCGTTGATGATTACCGGCTCATTTTTCCAGATAAAAATCCTGCTGGGACGCTCTCTCTCGTCCATTTCATAGTCGGATCCCTTCAGACAGTCAAAGTCGTGAGTAAACCAGTAGGCTGCTGTCCTTGGAATATCTTCCTTGCGGACGAGCTTCTCCTGATCCCAGACAATCTCCTCGTCACGATCCAGCTGTTTAACGGCGGCTTTCAGAGGAAGAATATCACGGAACTTGATATGGACGCTCTTCTTATACTGCTGATAATATTCAATCAGGTCGAGAGCTTCCATCTTAAACTCTTTATGGTCCTCAGGCATGACTTCAAACTCTTCCATGAACTGTTTTTCAAATTCTTCTCTCGAAGTGAAATTGTATTCAGCCAGGACATCGGCAATGGACATCCCCTTGTGAATTGCCGAAGCAGCCAGATAAAGCCTCTTTTTCTGTATGTATTCATCCGGATCCATACCATAATACATGGAGAAAATCATCCGGAAGTTCATCTCACTGTACCGCCATCTCAGTGCCAGATCATGAACATTCAGATCTTCGTGAAGGTGTTCATCGATATACCGGCACCACTCTGCCACCTGCCAGTTTACTTCCGTGATAATGTCCTTGCCATACATTCCGTGAAGAATCGGAACATACAAGCTGATCCGTTCCGGATCGAATCTTGCAAACATATATCCGCGGCTATCCTGGACTTTCTCGTTCATCGGAATCCATTCTCTGGAAATATACTGGCCAAGCATTCTGGTAAATCCGCGATTGTCCTCTTCTGTTTCCTTTCTCTCAAAAGAGAAGACCGCATAGTCAGCTTCCCGGACCCTGATCCTGGTCATGATCTTTTTTCTTCTCTGCCCTTTCGTGAGCTCAGGTCCGAACAGGTAGTAGGGATTCATGTTTTCATCATAATGCCAGAGTCCGTAGAAGACATCCCCACCTTCACTTAGCGCTTCCGGAGGTGCCTCGGATGGCCAGACCTTGGCCGTTAACATTTCATCGACTCCAAAATCTTTCAGCGGATAAGTAAACCCTCCAATGGAAAAAGCAGGAATCGTTTTGTATTCCAGACGGATGGGGGTGCCGTTCAGCAGCTTCCTTTCCGGCATATCCGGAGGGATATAGGACTTCTTAAGGAATTCACGGGGAGAAATCCCAAACTCATTCCGAAAGGCCTTGGAAAAAGAAGCGGCGGTCGCATAACCGTAGGCTGCTCCTACATTCTTCAGGGTACGGGTCTCCAGAATCTTCTTCGCGCACTTCCGCATGCGGAGCATCACGATAAAGCGAGTGAAGGGAAACTCAAAGTATTCCAGAAACAGTCTCGCAAAATGGACCGGATTATAATGATACATCTTTGATACCATATCAATATTAATTTTTTCATCCAGGTGGGAAAGCAGGTAGTCCAGAACAGACTCCATTTTATTCATATGTTTAAAAGGGTCCCTAACATTCATGTTATCACCTCAACAAAAAAATCCACTTGCTATAGTATCATTTTATCATTGTTTTCCCTGTGTCTCCCTTCTCTTTTTTACACAGTAAAGATAACTATTTGACTGATATTGACATCAAATAATTCCACATACGGATGGGTTGTTTTTGTTGTACAAAAAAAGATCTCCCGTCTCAGGGACAGGAGATCAGATAAGAGAGAATTATGGCATCTATAGTTACTATGGTATCATGCATTCTGTTTAACGGGTTGCTTATCTTGTAATGATTTCTACCGGTACATCAAAGATCTTCGCTACTTTCAGAACGGTATCGATGTGTCTTCCGGTTGCTGCTGCAAAATGATGGGTGGGGCCTGCCTCACTCCACTTTGTCACAAAGTCTCTGGCTCCGCAGGTAAAGCGGGTTCTCATGTTGGTATCGCCGATGGATAAGATCTTTCCGTCTTCATTTACACCTTCAGCCACGATGAACTTGAAGTGTCCGTCTCCATCCTGTGTGATGGCCAGATAGGTGATTGGTCCCAAGTAGGGATAGAACTGGGTCAGGTATCCGCCACCGGTCTTTCCGTGGAATACTTCCACGATCTTCATGGTAGGCTTTTTATCGGAAATATCTGCATCACCGGATCCGCTGTGACCGATAATGGCGATATCATCGTTAAAATCAATGGAGTACATCTCTGCAAGCTGGCCTGTTCCGGAGATGGTCTTTAAGATACTCATGGCCATGGCAACCTTCATATCTCCCTCAACGGCACAGGCAGTTCCCTGCTTGATCAGCATGGAGAAGGCAGGAATCAGCATACTGTCAAGAACACCGGCCTTACCGGTTGCCTTTCCGTCATAATGGGAAGCGATCAGGCCCAGCTCTTCGTCCTTAACCCACTGCTCAAAAGCAACGACATATTTTGCCATTTCCCATACTTCCTCAATGCTTCCGCCACCGGCAATATCAAAGGTATCCGGCAGTGTCTTCTTAAAAGCATCATACTGTGCCTCAAATTCCGGAACCAGAGACGGGAACTGGGGAAGATAAGCACCCAGTGCGATCGAAAAAACGCCTACTTTAGCTTTTGTATTTACTAACATATTATACCTCCTGTACATATCCGGTATCATTGATACCCAAAAGAATCCGACAAAAAGCGAATTGATTTTCTTTTTGCCCCCGTAACATTTACTTGAGAAAAGTGTATCATTCCGGATATTACAGAAAAAGGGGAAGATATTTTGAACTGTGGTAAAAAGTTTTTTTCTGTGAAATATAATCCCATTCCGGCATAAAAAGAAACAGCGCCGCCGGTCTGCATACCAACGACACTGCCCCTATATCGTAACACCTAACCCCAATGATGTTAGCACATTATTCCGGTCAGTATGTTATCTACAAATACATGTTGATTGTAACACGGAAATTATTTTTTCGCAATACTTTTGTAATAAATTTTAAAGTTTTTACGTGCCTTTCTTTTTCCTTTTTTTCTTTTTATCTTTGTTTCCTGAAATAATGAGATAAAATGCCGGCATCATCAGAAGGCAAAGCAGCGTGGAAGCCACCAGACCTCCCATAATAACAAATGCCATTCCACTCATCATTTTATTATCACTGAAGAAAGCCATAGGTACCATAGCAAGGATGGTGGTCAGAGTTGTCATCAGGATCGGTCTTAATCGGATGGATCCGGCTGTGGCCAGAGCATCTTCCAGTGACATGTGCCCTCTATTCTGATTGGCAGTATCCACCAGCAGAATTCCGTTATTAACCACGATACCCATCAACATAAGAAATCCCATCATGGAAATCATGTTCAGACTGCTGTCCGAAATAAAAAGGATGAGAAATGAACCGATCAGTGAGAAGGGAATGCAGGTCATAACCATCAGAGAGAACCTGGAGGATTCAAACTGCATGGCCATCACCAGGAATACCAGAAATACTCCGGCCAGAATGGCACGGAATATGGCAGTGAGATTCTCCGATCTCATGGTGCTTACAAAGGAAGCACTGGTTCCGGTACCCTCCGGGTAATCCAGTTTTTCCGCCTTCTCTGTGATTGTTCTCTTTACTTTGCTTTTAATGTCCGACCGGACTGTGGCAGAGATGGTCTGCTGATAACGTCCCTCACTTCTCTGAATCATCTGGGGCTGCTGATCGTATTTAATTGTGGCAATATCAGACAGCGTCACCTGTTTCCCGGTCATCCCGGTGAAGACTTTATCCATCAGCTGGTTCTCATTCTCATAGGTTCCGTCAGGGTATTTCAGGATAATGTCATACTCTTTTCTGTCCATCTCTATAGAGCCTGCAGTCATTCCCGTCAATGTCTGGTAGAGATCCCCGGCAATCTGGGCAGGAGCCAGTCCGGCGTTGGCCGCTTTCAGAGGATCTACCACGATGTGGGCAGATGACCGGGCAGCTGCAGCGTCAGATTTCACATGGAGAACGCCGGGCTCCTGGCGTACCATGTTCTCTACCATTTCAGAAGCTTTTGACAGAGACTTGATATCATCCCCGGCCAGAACAACTTCCACAAGGTCCGAGGAATAACCGCTCATCATCTGGGAACCTCCGCCCGTTGCCTGAACAAAGATGTCCACATCGGTCATTTTCCCGAGTTTCTCTGTATATTCCTCCACTGCCTTACCGCTGGACCTTGTACAGTCTTTTTTCGCATAGGCGGTAATGGTTCCGGTATTATTTGTAATATTCAGGCTGTAATTCTCAAAATTCCTGTCACTCCCGATCAGATCCTCAATCTCCCGCATCCGTTCGCTCATCTTCTCCATCTTGGTACCGGACCGGAAATCTGCCGTCACCATAATACTACCGTCATAAGTGGTAGGAATCAGCTCAAGATCCAGGCGGGATGCCAGGAGAAAAGACAGGACCAGAAGCAGCACACTGACGGCCATCGTCGTTTTCTTTCGGTACATCAGCCTGCGGAGCAGCCTGTCATAGACGGATCTGATCCGGTCAAGAACACGGTTGGCGGGGTTGGTCTTCTTCTCCACCGGACGAAAGCGGTAATAGAGCAGGGGAACAATAGTCAGGGCCATGATCAGAGAAGAGATCATGGCAAAGACGATGATCATTCCAAGCTGGGAAAACATCTGTCCCGACAGTCCGGAAATCAGGGAAAGAGGTAAATATACGACACAGGTGGTTATTGTAGAAGCGATGATACTCATGGATACGGTACCGGCTCCTTTTAAAACCACATCCTCCGGATTGTCCTCGGAGTCTCTGGCACGGAAGCAGCTCTCGATTACGACGATGGAACTGTCCACGATCATACCGATGGCAATAACCAGAGCACCTGTGGTGATAATATTCAGATTAAACTTGCAAAGATACATCAGCACCAGAGTAGCCAAAATGGAAAGCGGCATGGAAGAGCCGGCGATCAGACTGGCTCTGAGGTCCCCGAAGAAAACAAAGAGAACAATCATTGCCAGGACAACACCGATAATCAGTGTCTCAGCGACAGACTTCAGAGCATCTGTTATGCTGTCTCCCGCATCATAGCTGATATCGAACTTCACTCCCGGGTCAGCATCCTCCAGTCTCTTCAGCATGGCTCTGACATCCCGGCACACCTTGACCGTCGAACCGCTCTGTCTTTTCTGTACACTGACACTGACATTTGTCTCCCCGTTATACCGGCTCACGGAATCCTGGTCTTTCACAGCCATAGAGATTACTGCCACATCACCCAGAGTTATCTGGGCTCCCTGTGCGGTAGTAAGTGTAGTGGACCGGATATCGTCAAGGGTCAGGTACCTGGCACTGGTATTCACTGTAATATCCTGACTGCCTCCGCTGATCGATCCTGCCGGCACATTGTACTCTGCCATCCCAATGGCCTGCCCGATGGTTGAAATGTTCAGTCCGTACTGGGCCATCTTCTGTTCATCCAGCTGAACCCGGATATAATTCTCCCGTCCTCCGGTCACATTGACCCTGGCAACATTGCTGACGGATTTGAGAGCAGGAACCATAACGTCTTCTATATAGGCCATCATATCCGACGAACCGTCATTGGTTGCGGAGATGATCATGGTATCCATGGCGTTGACATCCATCTGGATGATCATGGGATCCTGACACTCCTCGGGCAGTTTCAATTGGTCCAGAGCAGCAGACAGGTCTGTGTAGGCATCATTCATATCCATATCATAATCATAGGTGAATGCTACCATACTGTAATTATCATAGGAATAGGATAAAACCTGCTGCACGCCGGAAAGGGCACTTCCGGTATCCTCAATCTCTCTTGTGACCAGCTGCTCGATACTCTCCGGATTCGCCCCGGGATAAACCGTATTCACCAGCATCATCGGCATCTGGATATCGGGGATCAGTTCCATATCAAAACCCAAAAGGGCAAAAATACCGAAGACAATGATCCCAAAGACAACAAGCACTGTCGAGACCGGACGCTTCAGCACCAGTTTCGTCAGATTCATTGTTTGTCCTCCTCATCGATAATCTCCACTTTGGCCCCGTCCTTCAATCCGGAGGCCCATGTGGTGATGACCGCATCCCCTGCGTTCAGTCCCTGTGTAATGGCAATCTGATCCTCATTAAACAGTCCGGTCTCTACATCCCTTCGGACGGCTTTCCCGTCTGTATAAACATAGACATAGGCCTGACCGTCTTCATAGTAAACGGCATCATAGGGAATCAGAAGCTGGTCAGCGACAGCATTGCTGACTACAGAAAGCTTGACGTTGACACCGCCGGATAATTTCTTCTGACCGGTGGTAAAGATCTCCGCTTCCACTTTGAAAAGTCCTTTCTGGGGATCAGTGGAAGTGCCGATCATGGTTATCATACCCGTGACAGGTGGAGACTTCTTATCATCTTCGTTCTCCAGGAGAACTTCATGCCCCGGTCTCAGGAAATTCTTCACCTCTTCTGTCACATAAAATGTAGCGATCATAGATTCTTTTTCTGATATGGTAAAAGCTGCATAGCCCTGGGCTGCATTGCCTTTCTCCTTCACATTGACAGCGTCAACCACTCCGTCGATGGGCGCTGTCAGCCGGTACATATCTTTCTGGTATCGGGCAGCGTCCACACCGGTTTCGGCAGCTGCGATCTGGGCATCATAGACACCGGTTCCCACATCCGCAGCGTCAGCCAGTTTCCTGGCAGAGGCCAGACTGTCCTCGGAGGATTTGATCTGGGCTTTTAACTGTTCGATATTGGTCTTCATGGTCCCGATCGATGCATCGAGCTGGGAAAGCCCTGCTGCCGCATTCGTAAAGGCATTCTTGCCTTCGTCTGCATTCTCCTTTAAAGAATTCACACCTGTGGCGCTGATATACTCTACCGTAAGGCCGGTGTCTGCCAGGATCTTCTGCAAAGCCTGGGCCTGTCTCTGCTTCTGTTTATCCACTTTGGCTGTTCCATTGCTGTTACCGGAACCGTTATTGCCGGAAGGAGGATTGGCTGATGAAGGATCCGGCACATTGCTGTCTGAGCCGGGTTCCCCTGTGCCATGATCCGCTGTGCTGCTTTCACCGTCCCCCGGGGACGGGTCATTGCCGGCAGGCGGATTCGGAGTGACAGTGGCATCGGCAGGCACATTTGTTGTGGAAGGATCCGGGGTGGCCGTGTAATCATCCGGATTCGAAGAAACCGGGCTGGCGGCCATCATCAGTCCCGCTGTCGTTTTACAATCCGGATTCTGATCCAGGAAGGCTTCAAACTGGACCAGGATATTCTGGGCAGTCTTATATTGTTTAGCGGCATCACCATATGTCTTTTTCGCCAGGTTCTGCGCCTTGATCATGCTCTTTCTGGACTTCTTAAGCTTGTTCAGCTGATTCCTGACCGTCTTCAGGGAGTCACGGTATCCTTTCAGGGCATTCTTCAATGTCCTGACACTGGAATTCGCCTGGATTCTGGCGGATACCATCTGCTCCTCCGCTGCTTCCTTTCCGGCTTCCGCAGAGTTAACGGCATCTTCTGCCGACTTAACCTGAAGGTCTGCAGGAGTGTCATCCAGCTGGCAGAGCAGCTGTCCCGCCTTCACTTTATCGCCGACCTTTACTTTGACTTTCTCCACTTTTCCGGATACATAAGGGACCACGTCAATGGTAATGTTGGGCGATACGGTTCCGATATACTGAGTCCGGATCTCCAGAGTTCCCGTATCAATCGTCCTGGTCTCTACCTTGATATCTTTAAAGCTATCTGTATCTTCCTTCTTATTCCATTGCTGACAGCCGCTGCACAGGGACAAACTGACGACCCCTGACAGGATGACAGCCATTATTCTCCGTATCTTTTTTTTGTAACTATATCTCATCGCACGTAATCTCCTGCATTATAGCGGCAAACTCTGTCAGCAGGTCATTCAGACGCCGGACTTTCTCCTCATTGATCTCAATCTTTCCGGCAAGATCCTGTCTGAGCTTCTCTGACTGCAATATCAGCTGATGCCCTTCGGGGGTAATCTGGACCAGCAGGTCCCTGGCATCCCTGACCGAAGGTGTCCTGAGGACATATCCCTTCTCCTCCAGTTTCTTTAGAACCGGAGTCAGAGTTCCGGAATCAAGGGCCAGCTGTTTTCCGATCTCTTTCACATAGAGATCGGGATTTTGATCCAGAATTCTCAGAACGATAAACTGGGTAAATGTCAGATCCAGCTGTTTCAGCTGCTTTTGAATGATTCTTTTAAAACCTTTTGCGGTCACATAGACCGGTATCAGTAAATTCCCGTCAATATGATTCATCACAATATCCCATAATCAGTTTTGCACAATTATTTTTTTCATTATACCATCTATATAGGGCGTGTCAAGAAAAGGAACCGGTTGAATAAATAACATAATTATACGCAAAAAAAGCATAAAAAAAGGGAGAATCCAAAGAGGATTCTCCGCTGTAATCATCCGTATTAAAGAATGGTAATCCCGTGCTTTGCTGCTGTGTCGTAAATCTCATCCGGCCATACCGATACCTGGATCTCACCGATATGAGCTTTCCGGAGGAAAAACATACAGATCCTGGACTGGCCGATTCCTCCGCCGATGGTCTGGGGAAGTTTCCCCTCGAGGAGAGCTTTCTGGAAAGGCAACTCTGCCCTCTCCTCACATCCGGCCTTCTTCAGCTGCTCCGCCAGAGCTTTCTCATCCACCCGGATTCCCATGGAGGACAGCTCCAGGGCAATATCCAGAACCGGATAATAAACCAGGATGTCTCCGTTCAGTGACCAGTCATCATAGTCCGGCGCCCGGCCGTCATGCTTCTGGCCGTCAGAAAGAATATCTCCAATCTGCATCAGGAAAACCGCACCATATTTCTTAACGATCTCATATTCCCGGTCCCTGGGGCTCATATCCGGATAGAGGGCAATCAGCTCTTCTGAAGTGATAAATGTAATCTCTTCAGGAAGGAAACATTCCACGTATTCGTATTTGTTGGCGATATATTTTTCGGTGATGCGGAGTGCTTCATAAACTGCCTTTACCGTATCCCGGAGAGTCTGCTCATTGCGGTCTTCTTTAGCAATGATCTTCTCCCAGTCCCACTGGTCCACATAGATGGAGTGGATATTATCGGTCTCTTCGTCACGGCGGATGGCACTCATATCAGTATAGAGACCTTCACCGACCTGGAAACCATAGCGCTTGAGAGCCAGGCGTTTCCATTTGGCCAGGGAATGAACAATCTCAAAAGGACTGTCATTCTGTTCTTTGACACCAAAACTGACAGGCCGTTCCACACCGTTCAGATTGTCATTCAGGCCGGAGTCCGGTGAGACAAAGAGCGGCGCGGAAACACGCTTCAGATTCAATTCTGCCGCAAGTTCTCTCTGGAAAAAATCTTTCACCTGTTTAATGGCAATCTGTGTTTCTTTGAGGTTCAGGAAAGGCCGGTAGCCATCCGGAATATATATCTGACTCATCGTTTCATTCTCCTTTTAAAAACAGCTGATCATAAAGATCCGTCTATAGTTCGCAGTTGTTCACTGTCCTGGGGAAGGGAATCACATCCCGGATATTCCCCATACCGGTCAGGTACATGACACAGCGCTCAAATCCAAGTCCGTAGCCGGAATGTCTGACCGTTCCGTACTTGCGAAGGTCAAGATAGAACTCGTAATCCTTCCGGTCCAGTCCCAATTCTTCCATACGCGCAAGCAGCTTGTCATAATCATCTTCACGCTGGCTGCCGCCGATGATCTCCCCGATTCCCGGCACAAGGCAGTCCATGGCTGCCACTGTCTTGTTATCGTCATTCATCTTCATATAGAAGGCTTTAATTTCCTTGGGATAATCAGTAACGAAAACAGGCCGTTTGAATTCCTTCTCTGTCAGAAAACGTTCGTGCTCTGTCTGAAGATCGGTTCCCCAGGATACCTTGTATTCAAATTCATCATTGTGCTTCTCAAGGATCTTGATCGCATCCGTATAAGTAATACGTGCGAAATCCGACTCAGCAACATGTCTGAGACGTTCAATCAGTCCTTTATCTACAAAACGGTTGAAGAAATTCATCTCCTCCGGTGCATGCTCCAGCACATAGTTGATAATGTACTTCAGCATACTCTCCGCAATGATCATGTTGTCAGTAAGATCGGCAAAAGCCATCTCCGGCTCGATCATCCAGAACTCTGCCGCATGCCTTGTAGTATTGGAGTTCTCTGCACGGAAAGTCGGTCCGAATGTGTAGATATTCTTGAAAGCCATAGCGTAAGTCTCCCCGTTCAGCTGTCCGCTGACAGTGAGATTGGTCGGCTTATTAAAGAAATCTTTGGTAAAATCCACCTGGC